>JAXDJL010000049.1:0-2732 GCA_034665685.1 Actinomycetota bacterium
CGTCCGAGGGAGGCGGCGGTAAGCCCCTTGCCCAGGCTCGAAACGACCCCACCCGTAACGAATACGTGCTTCGCCACCAGACCTCCGTTCCTAACGCTCGTCGGGCCAAGATGGCCCCTTCTGGTGACGTCCCCCAAGCCCTGGCCGCACCACGGAACAGACTCTCCAAGTTCCTTAGGGGAAGTCTCCTCAAGCTAGCACGCGGCGCCGACGGAGACGTTCATTTGCACGCGTCCGACCGCCTAGGGCCGCCGTCTCCCGGCGCGGTCGAGGTACCTCATCCAGGGGGTCCGCTCGATGACCTCCGAGAACGACCAGCGCTCCGACGCGAGGTTGAGAGCGAGGAGCACCACGATCGCAGCGATCCGCCCGGCCACGGGGAGAGCGGTTGCGAGTCCCAGGCCTAGAACGGCCCCCACCGGGTTGGCGCCGGCGTCGCCGAGCATCGCCTTCTCCGCCAGATCGAACACGAGACAGACCGCGAGCGCTCCCACCAGTCCCCCCGCGGTGACCGCCCACGCAGGGCTCCCCCACACCACAAGCGGGATCGCCATGCCGAGAGAGACCTTGCCCGCGCGTCCGGGGGCCCGGTCCAGGAGGTTGACAAGGTTCGCGGTGAGCGCCACGAGGAGCGCTATCTGGATCGCCATGCCGAGGTCGCTCTTCAGGACCCATCCGGCGGCCAACCCCGCGCTCGCTCCGGCGACGGCTTTCACCAAGCCGCCCGTCACGGCGCGTCCCCTCAGGGCCCCGAGATGACCGGCGAAACCGCGCGGCGCCTCGTCGCCTCGGTGGTCGTCCCACGCACCCGCGGCCCCCATGGCGGCGAGAAGGATGCTGGTTGCGATGGCCATCTCGTCGTCCCCGGCTCCCTCCCAACCAACCCCTGCAAGGACGGCCACGCAGAGGAGAGCCAACAGAGCGCTGATGACAAGAGGTCCTCCGAGCACCGCGGGAACGCTGCGACCGGCGACGTTCGTCCGCATGAGTCTCTTCGGTGGTGCCTGGAGCCGGAACCTCACCAGGAGCTGGGCGGTAGCCGCACCGACCGCGGCGGCGAAGAGGAAGGTGGCCGTCTCGTCCGCCGGGATCACGTTGCCTCTCCATGTCGTTCTCCGTCGAGGAGCATCACCACCGCGACGGGAGCCAGCACCGACATGACGACGGCCACCACGACGACGCCCGAGTCGTTAACAACGCCGCCGAACAGCGCCAGGGACAGTCCTCCGACGAGGGCCGCGTGCAGCTCGGGATGTCTCGCCCGGAGGATCTGCCAACGACCCTTTCCGCGCAGGACGAGCCACGCGAACAACGCCCATATCGGCGGAATGAGGAAGCTCGCCGGCGATTCCCCGAACACGCCGATGTTCGCGTCTAGCTTCCGGTCGAGAGCGTCCGTGAAAGCGCCGGTCCCCTCTTGCTTGATGTCGTCCACCAGGCGCGCGAGGTGGGTCTGCTGGTCCTCGGGGCGCGCCAGGTCGATGGCCGCGAACGCGGTCAGCAGCGCGCCGGCGATCAGAATGGCGAGCACTACCGATCTGAAGGTGACCTTGCGCCCGAACAGCAGCACTCCCGTAAGCAGCAGCGCGGGAACGAGCGCCAGAACGCCGCCGACGTCCCGCCCTAGAAATGGCATCCCGTCGATCAGCACGGCCAACGTCAGGACGACGCTAGCGGCCGGAACGCCCCAGGAGTCCTTGCGGAGGTGCACGAGCAGGGCGGCTGCGGCGATGCTGCACGAGCCAAGGACGGCGAACCCGATGTTGCCGAGCCCCGCGAAGCGTCCCCCCAGGATCGCGTCGTTCCCCCAGATGCCCGTCAGTTGGAGCCGCGCGCCGGCAAGCAGATCCACCGCCAGCAACAGGATCGTCGCCACGCAGACGATGAGGGTCCTCTCGAGCACCGACCGTCCCGATCGCGTCACGGCGCCGGCGACCAGCACCGTCAGCACCACGAGAGCCGCGCCGTAGAGGGCCGGGCCTAGATCGTCGGCGGGCAGCGGTGTCGAGGCGAAGGCGACGAACGGGAAGGACAGGGCCGCGAGCGCGGCCCACTCGAGCAGTCGGCCCGAGGTGGGACGGTCCTCCGGCCTTCTACGGCGCCGGAAGAACCAAAACGCTCCGATGACGAGGAGGAGGTCCGCAACGCCGAAGGCGCCCGAGACGATCGGTTGCCACCGGTGTGCGAAGCGCGCCTCGAGGTCGAGCTCCACCGCGCTCTCGACGGGATCGTCGCCACCGTTCTCTCGGAACCATGCCCGCCCCACCATGGACTCCGGTCGAGCGACCCCCTGATGAAGAAGCACCGTGGGAGCGACATCGGTCAACGCAACGATGCCGCTCGCCCCCGTCGACCCCGAGGTGAGCGCGTCGCCGGCGCCGAAGCCCGGCCCCTCCGCTATCGCGACGCCGAGATGAGGAAGCGCGTCGGTCGCGGGCGAGGTCGGCGAGACCAACAACAAGAGGTCTCTCGCGGGATCGAGCCGCGAGCGCACGGATCCGACGAGCTCGTCCAAAGCGAGAAGCGGTTCTCGAAGGGCTACGGAGGGGTCGCCCCTCACGACCGCTTCCTCGCGCCGGATGAGATCCCCACCGTCGACGACGATCATGGAGCACGGATCGTCGAGGGCCTCGCCCACGGCCCGCCGGATCCGCTCGGGGTCCGTTCGTACGCCGAAGGGTGCGGCCGCATCGGCGGCCAGCAGAGACTGATCGACCACCGACCTCTCGACG
>JAXDJL010000050.1:0-5673 GCA_034665685.1 Actinomycetota bacterium
CCGGTGAAGCTCGAGGCCAGGTCGGGTTGCCTGATGGTCGCGGCCCCCGCGCGCGGGGACTACGAGTTCTCGGAGCGGAAGATGCGGCTCCTGGCCGGCATCGTCGACCAGGCGAAGCTGGCGATCAGTGAGGCGAGCAGCTTCGAGAACCTCGAGCGGACTTTCCTCTCGACGGTGGAGGCCCTCGCCAATGCCCTCGAGGCGAAGGACGAGTACACGTCATCTCACACCCGATCGATCGTCGACATGAGCATCTCCGTGGGCGAACGCCTCAACCTCGACGTGAAGGCGTTGAAGCAACTGGAGCTCGTCGCGCTGTTCCACGACATCGGGAAGATCGGCATCCCGTCGAGCATCCTCCTCAAGCCCGGCCCCCTCACCCCCGAGGAGCGGGAGATCATGCAGACGCACACGATCTTGGGAGAGCGGATCCTTGCGCCCATCGAGAGGCTCGGCCGCGTGCGAACCATCGTGAGGAGCTGTCACGAGCACTTCGACGGAAGCGGTTACCCCGACAAGAAGGTCGGCGAGGGGATCCCGATCGAAGCCCGCATCGTGTTGGTGTGCGACGCGTTCGACGCGATGACGACCGACCGTCCCTATCGCTCCCGGCTCTCGAACGAGGAGGCTTGCGGGCGACTGAAGGAGTCGGCGGGCACCCAATTCGACCCTCGCATCGTCGAAGAGTTCCTAGCGTCCCTGGAAGAAGAAGAGGTCGCCGAGGTCGCAGCCGAAGCCTAGGGGCTAGACGCTGAAGAGCAGCGTCGCCAGTTCCTCGAGAGTGTCGACGTCCTTTAGTGGGAACCGAGCTGCGATGGGCATGAAGACGTCGATCGTGTGATGTTGGGTGAGGCCCACTGCCTGCCGGTGAAGCGCCAGTCCCAGCGCTCGGTTGGCGAAGTCCTCGTCCACAGGCCATCCGGCGGCCTCAAGGAACACCCGAAACTGCGCTTTGTCGCAAGCGAACATGTCGCGGTAGACCTGGATGAGCTCGTAGTGCCGATCGGTCACCACCGCGTCGCCCCAGTCGATGATCCCGACCAGTTGGCCATCGTCCACGAATGCATGGGCCGCAATGAGGTCACCATGGACGAAGACACTGTCGAAAGGTCCAAGCCGGGCGACGTAGTCGTTCACCTGCGCGACAAGGTGAGCGGGGAGTGAGCTTCGTTCTGCAGCTAAGGCTGTGTCCTCGCCCGGCCGGCGAGACTGCGGCAGGCGATCCGACGGACGCAGCGCGTGCGTGCGCTGCATCTGGTCACCAAGCTGCGCTGCGACCGAGAGCAGTTCCTCGTCTGACAGTTCAGCATCCCGCAGCGCTACACCGTTCATCCTGGTGGTGATCAGATAAGGCCACGGGGCGTCTACGTCGTCGTAAAGGTGCCCCCCGCCCACCAGTTTGGGAGCAACGATATCGGGGTCGGTGGCGATCAGATCCTGAGCTGCCCATTCGGCCGCGTGGCTCGCGCGCCACCATGGGTAGTGCCCGAACAGCTTCACCACGACGTCGCCGTAGACGAAGGTCGGGTTCGTGGGGTTGTAACCGGCCTCCGGCTCGATCCCGGAGTCGATCAGATCGTGACGTTGCAGGATCTCGGCGAGGTAGGGCCACCAGTAAGCAGCGTCGCCGGTGCGGGCCACGTATTCCTGAAGCGATGCGAACTGGGGACGTTCGGTCATGAGCCTGCGTGGATCCGCTGGGCGAGAGTGTCTCGACGACTAGACGGTCTTGAACTGCTCGAACGGATTGCGGCACGTGTCGCAGTAATAGAGGGAGCGGCACGGGGTGGGGCCGAACGCGTTCTCCAGGTGTGTGTCCGAGCCACCGCAGAACGGGCATCTGGCCGACATCGGCAGGCCTATCTGGGCTATCAGGACCGGTCCCTCCCCGGTCGGAGGAGCGAGGCCGAAGTCCTTCAGCTTGCGCCGACCGTCTGCCGTGATGCGCTCCGGCGTCCACGGTGGGGAGAAGGTCGTCTCGACGCGCACCTTGTCGACCCCCGCCACCGATCGGACGGCGGCGGTCACGTCCGACTTGATGATCGGTATGGCGGGGCAGCCCGTGAAGGTCGGAAGAACGGTCACCGTCACTTCGTCATCGGTGACCTCGACCCCCAGGATCATGCCCATGTCGACGACGGAGACCGCAGGGATCTCCGGGTCGAGAACGCCCGCCAGCGCGTCCCACACCGCATCCGTTTTCAGATGAGAGCGTGTCGTCACCATCGGGCTCCCGGATGCTCTCTGTAGGTCTTGGTCATCACGTCCCACAGCTCGGTGAAGTCGGGGGAGTGACGACCCGAACGCCCTCCTCCGCCCTTCGAGGTGTGAGCCTCGTCGAGCGACGGGCCGGCCTCCTCGATCAGGTCGCCCGAAGAAGAAGCAACGAACTCCGCCCTTTCGCCCGCGATGCTGTGCGGCCCGATCGGGATGCCGACCTCGTCGAGCCACGCGTTGGTGCGCGCCAGGAAGCGCGCGGCAAGTTCCTGCGAGGACGCGGTCACCCACCCCTCGGTGAGGGCGGTGTCCTCCTCCGGCAGCGGCTCGAAGAGCCCGGAGGAGTCGAGCAGCACCTCCTCGAGCGCGTGGATCAGCTTGTTGCGGCCCTCTATCGGGCCGCGCGCTATCCGCTTCAGCCACATCTCGGCGTGGATCAGGTGGTAGCGCTCCTCGCGACGCATCTTCGTGGTGAGAGCGGCGAGCTCTTCGTTCGACGAGCCCTCCATGGACTCGAGGCGCACGTCGTCGGCGGTGTCGTAGACCCAGTGCCGGGCGAGCGTGTAAGCCCAGTCGCCGTTGGGACGCTCGCACAGGAGGGCGTTGCGGTACTCGTCAGCTTGCCGCCCGAAGGCGAGGTGGTCGGGCTCGTCGCCCAAGATCTTCCCCGCGAGCGCATAGAGCGCGGCCGCGTGCCCTACCTCGTCCTGGGCTATCGACGAGAAGGCGACGTCCTCTTCGATATGTGGTGCGTACCCCGTCCACTCGGAGTGACGATGGCCCAAGACCAGCTCGTCGTCCGCAAGCGCGGTTACGAGCGTCGCCAGCGCACGGCTCACGACGCGCTCCCGCTCATTACCTCGTCGGCGCGCTTCCGAGCACGCTCCCTCTTGCCGACGACGTCCCGATAAGCGCTCGCGTAGCGGTACGACTTGTCCGCCACGACGTTCTCGTCTGCGTTTTTTGAGACAGCGTGGATGTCGCCGCGGCTTACGAGCCACAGGTGCTCGCCTTCACCGCGCCTGAGGAAGCACTCCTTCGCCATGATCGATGCCATGTCCGGGTCGGGCGCTATGACCGCGCCGCAGTGCTCGTACGGCTCCTTGTGCCCGGTCCTCCTGAAAACCTCGTAGACGTCCATGGTCTCAGGCCGCGTGGATCGCGGGTTCGGCGAGCGCTTCGCGCACCCAACGGTGCGAGTCGTACGTTTCCTTGCGGTTGCCCAGGCGGCGCGCTGTCTCGGGGCCTTCGTTCTTCTTGATCGACTCGAGCGGCCCCCAGTCGATGTCGTCGTCGTTGATGAGCCAGTGACCGGCCTTTTCGTCGTGGAACGGAGTGGGGGCGGGGAACGTGAAGCCCAGCTCGACGATCCGCGGCACGTAACGGTCGAGGAACTCCTGGCGGAGGTCTTCGTTGAGGCGCGTCTTGACCTTCCACTTCAGCAGGAGGTCCCTGTCGGGGTTCGATCGGGGGCCGAAGAAGTGGATGATCGCCAGCCACCATCGGTTCAGCGCCTCTTGGAACATCTCGCGCTGGGCGTCGGTGCCGGAGGCAAGCTCGAGCGTGATGTCCTCACCGTGGCGCAGGTGCAGCTGCTCCTCCGCGCAGATGCGTTTGAGGACCCTCGTGTAGGGCGCGTACGACGAATCCAGCAAGGCTGCCTGCGTAACTAAGGCCGCACCGTCGATGAGCCAGCCGATGATCGCGACGTCACCCCAATGCTTGACGGGGTAGTGGAAGACGTTGTGGAACTTCGATTTCCCGTTGACCAGATCCTCGAACATGGCGTCGCGCCCCTTGCCCAGGTCCTCGGCAACGCGATAGAGGAGTTGAGCGTGACCAACCTCGTCCTGGATCTTGGCGCACAGTGACATCTTTCGCTGGAGCGTCGGCGCGCTCGGCAGACACTCGCGCTCGGGTAGCGCGCCCATGATCTCGGAGTTCGCGTGCATCTCGATGAACTTGAGTACGCCCATCCGGTAGTCGTCCGGCATCCAGTCCTCGGTCTCGATCTTGTCGCCGGCTTCGATGCGAGCGTTGAAAGCTGCGAGCTTCTCCTCGTAGGTCATCTAGGTCTCCAATCCCTTCAAGACGAGCGTTGCGAACCCTTCCCCGATCTCATTTGCAGTGAGTTCCCCACCCGGGCGATACCAGGCGAACGTCCAGTTGCCTGCAGACAGAACCAGACGAGCGGCGAAGCGAACATCCGCGTCGGCGCGAAACTCGCCGGATCCGATGCCGTCCTCGATGATGTTGCGCACGATCGTCTCGTAGTGATCCCGCTTCTCTTGCACGACGCCGCGCAGATCTTCGGATAGGTAACGCCATTCGTTCAGGAACACGGTCGCCGCGTCCAAGTGCTCCACAGCGGTTTCGATGTGGCCGACCAGCAGGCGACGCAGCCGA
This sequence comes from Actinomycetota bacterium, assembly GCA_034665685.1. Taxonomy (GTDB): domain Bacteria; phylum Actinomycetota; class CADDZG01; order CADDZG01; family WHSQ01; genus JAUJNU01. The sequence goes on from JAXDJL010000050.1 coordinate 4,624, forward strand.
TCGGAAGCGTTCGTTCCCTCGCGCTCGGCTCGCTCGGCTCGCTCGATGAAGTGGGCAGCGCCCTCCTCCACGACGTCGAATAGCAATTCCTCTTTGGAGCCGATATGGGCGTAAAGGGAGCCGCGCTGGAGACCAAGCGCATCGCCGAGATGCTGCATCGAGGTCCCGTGATAGCCACGCTGGGAGAAGAGGCGGGCGGCGGCCTCAGCCATCTCGGCCCTTCTGGCGCTCCGCACTCTCTCTTCGATCTGCATCGAGCCACTCTACCAAACGACCGTTTGTTCGACATCGGGTCCCAGGCGGGGGCGCCTATCCTGTCGCCGTGCCGGTGACCAGGGACGCTCCCGCCGAGGAGCGCATCAAGCCGCTCCTCGCCCGCCTGAAGAAGGCCTATCCCGGCGCGAAGGTCGCTCTGGACTTCACGAACCCCCTCGAATGCGTCGTGGCCACGATCCTGTCGGCTCAGTCGACCGACGCGCGGGTGAACCTCGTGACCAAGACGCTCTTCCAGAAATACCGGAGCCCGGAGGACTATCTAAAGGTCCCGGAGGAGGAGCTCCAGCGAGACATCCAGTCGACCGGCTTCTTCCGTCAGAAGACGAGGTCCCTTCGGGGGATGAGCAGCCGGCTCCTCGAGGCCTACGGAGGCGAGGTGCCGTCCAGGATGGCGGATCTGATCACGCTCCCAGGGGTGGCCCGGAAGACCGCCAACATCGTGCAGACGAACTGCTTCCCCGAGGAGGCCAAGAAGGATCCCGACGCTGGGATCGCTGTCGACACCCACGTGGGCCGGGTGGCGGTGCGCCTGGGCCTCACCGACCGAAGCTCGAAGGAGGCCGAGAAGATCGAGGCCGACCTCAAGGCGCTCGTCCCTCGGAAGGACTGGAGGGTCGTCCCGGACCTCTTCATCACTCACGGCCGCACGATCTGCGACGCGAAGAGGCCCCTCTGCGAAGACTGTCCGGTGGAGGACCTCTGCCCCTCGAGCCAGGTAGCCGGCCTCCCCGATCGCTACCGCATGAGCAAGAAGCCGGCGCCCAAGCGCCGCTC
>JAXDJL010000051.1:0-5233 GCA_034665685.1 Actinomycetota bacterium
CTTAGGCTGAAAGCTGACGAACACGAGGTTCTCGGGAAACTGAACCGAAACCTTCGTGGTTGCCACATCTTGCTCATTGGGAACGCGCACCACGAACCGTGCGAACGACCCGATCTCGTATTCGGTGGGTTGGATCGTCACGTGTGCCAAAGCCGTTCCGGGCACCAGCGCGAACAGTGCGCCGGCAAGTACAGCCCTAATCATCTTTCTCATCGGTGTCACCTCCGTACCGTCAATGGGAATGTTGTCCGCTCCTCTTCGAAGCGGCTCGTTCTTGCAACTACCTCTATCGTCCAGTCCCCGGGCACCGACAACTGGTGTCCTTGGATCACGTAATGCCCGGGCGCCAGCTTCCGGCCCCGAGCGACGATGGGACCGATGTCCTCGCTCGACATCCTGAACAGAGCGCTCATCTCGTCGAGCTTCTGTGGAGCTCCTGCGTCGTCTACCGCCGTGAGATGAACCTCGTTCTCACCTACCCGGTTGGGCACCACCAGCACGTCCAATCGTCCCTCTCCGAGGGTGACCGTCGTCTGGTAAGGCCCTTCACTTGCCGCGGCCGCTTCCCGTCCCGGTGCAAGACTCACCAGCCAAGCCGTTAGGGCCACGACAACGATCGCAAGCGTTACCTCGTAACTCACGATCCTTCGGAGGGTCGCCAGCCCTCCGGCGTCGTCGCCGGACGCCACCGCTCGGTCGATCCGTGGTTTCACAACGTTCTTGTTGAATCCGCCCAGTGCGACGAGCGGAAGGAAAACGGCGATCTTGGCCAACAGCACCTGACCGTAGGCAGATCCGGTTAGGGCACTCCACGAGCGAAGTTGCATGTAAGCGGCGAACGTTCCCGACAGCACCACCGCCGAGACGCCGAGCACCGCTAGATCCGAGAAGCGCGCGACGACTGGGCCCAAGAGGCTCACCCTCTCGCGCTGTCCGGTGTCGCTCGCGGGATAAGCCGCCTTGAGCAGGAACACGAGACCCCCCACCCACGCCGCCGCACCGAGCATGTGGATGAGGTCCACGACGACGTTCACGGCCACAGGAGACGTCGTACCTGGGTGACCGGCGAGTCCCGGCGTCGCAAGAAGCACCACGACGAATGCTGCCGAGACCCACGTTTCTCCCCTGCTCCACTGTGATCCTCCTTCGCGGCGTCGCGCTCCGATCGCATGGACCACCGCCACCGCGAGCAACAGCCCCAACCTCACGAGGGCTACCTTCCCGAAGCGCGTGGACAACACCTCCCGGATGGGAGTTGGCCCCATCGCCTCTCCCATCGACAGCTCACCTGCAACCGCGGCTTGAAGTGGAAGCGATAGGGCGGTGCCGACCACCACGCTCCACCAGCCGAACGTCATGAGACGCCGCCATCGCTGGTTGAAACCGCTCGCGACGATCTCGGGGAGCGAGCCCGAGCCGGCCACCGACCGCCACACGATCAGCAGGAACGCAAGACCGCCGCCGAGCAAGAGCAGACCTGCTAGGTCGAGCCAGCGCGACAAGCCCAGCAACACCTTTGCCGGGCTTGGTCCGTTGTCGTCCTGCAGCTCGTCTCTAACTCGCTGGGACTGGGGACCCTTGTGGCCCACATGGAAGATGAACGCCTCGCCGATCGGATGAGAATCCGCCGAGACCACATGCCAGTCCACCGTGTATGTCCCGTCCGGGAGGTTGGGCTGCAAGCCCACCGTCACCGCATCGGGCCGGCCTGGAAGATGATCGGCCTCTCCGACATCGACGCGTTCGGCGTTCGTGTCGAACACGTGGATCGCGCCGAACGAAAGCTCGACGGGCTCGCTGAAGTACATCGTCACGGACTCGGGTGAGTCCGCCAGCACCTCGTCGATCCCCGGCTCGGTTCTCTCGACTATGGCGTGGGCATCTGCCGGTGACGTCGTCATGACGACGAACACCGCGCCCAGTATCGTGGCCAACAGCACGACGCGCATTCGGCGCGCGCGCCTGGATAGATAACTCATGGAAGCTCCTGCACTTGATCGATCGCGCCGCGAAGGCGACGCGAGGTTCAGGCGATCAGGAGCGGAGCGGAGGTCCTCTTAAACCGCGCCCCCCGGCGGCGACCGCCGTGGTCGCGGGACGCAGATCGGGGGCGGTGGACCAGGCAGAGCCGATTTCAAGAGCCGGGATCACGGAGCGAAGTGCCGCTGCCACACGGTCGACGGCGGCGCCGAGAGCGATGAGAAGAAGGGCTCCGAGCACGGCGGCAACCAGTTGAAGCACCGACCCGAGCAGCACCACCCGGTCGCTGGCGATCGTTAAGAGAGAACCCCCGGAGACGGCTCGCTCGATCGCTTCGAGTAGCAGGAAGCCGCCGACCTGCATGAGTGACAGAACGGCGACGTTGCGCGGGAAACCGTGCTGGCTCCCCGGATCGTTCGAGGCCCGACGGCTGATGAAGGCGGCCACGCCGGCAACGAAGAGACCGAGAGCGATCGGAGCAGCGACCGACCAGTACCCGTGGCCGGTCTCCTCCAGCAACTCCAACCGGTGATGGGCATCTGGAACCGCCACACGGAACGCGACCACGTGGGCGATGAAGACCCCAAAGGCCGCGAGGCAGCCGAGCCATAGAGGCCTGCTACGAAGATGAGAGCCATCCCTCGCTCCAGTGGCGTTTCTCATGCCGCTAGGTTACGGCGTCTTGCTCATCCGACCTTCACGAGTCGGACGTAGTCGGTTCGGCCCGCTCGCTGACCCGGCGTGCCGGCCACGACCGCCACGTGATCCCCGCGTTTGACGAGCCCTGCGCGGCGAGCGGTCTCGGTCGCGCGAGCCACGTCTTCCTCCGCAGTGAACCCCTCGTGGAGGGCCTCCAGCTTCAGAGGGATGACACCCCAGAACAGGGTTACGGCTCCCCTGGTCGCCGCAACCTCCGACAGCGCGACGATTGGCATCGTGGGGCGGAAAGCCGCGACGCGGAGAGGCGTTGAACCGCTCCGCGTCGGGCACAGGATCGCGGCAACCCCCAGATCGGCCGCTGCCTGGACGGCGGCGTGCGCGGCCGACCACGACACAGAGTCGTCGTACATGTCTGCCTTGAGGGGTTGAGATCGGCGGTCCACCATCTCGGCTCGCCCGCGCTCCGCGCTCTCGGCGATCTCCGCCATCTTCAGCACGCTCTCCTGGGGGAACTCCCCTACCGCCGTCTCCTCGGAGAGCATCAAGGCATCCGTCCCGTCGAGGACCGCGTTCGCTACGTCGGCAACCTCCGCCCGCGTCGGCAGCGGAGCGCGCGTCATCGATTCGAGCATCTGAGTCGCTGTGATCACCGGCCTTCCGGCGCGGTTGCATGCCGCGATGATCTTCTTCTGCAACAGAGGTACCTCGCTGAGAGGCAGCTGGATCCCGAGGTCCCCGCGAGCGACCATCACGGCGTCGGCCTCGCGCACGATCTCCTGAAGGTTCTCGACCGCGGAACGTGTCTCAATCTTGGCGACGATCAAGGGGCGGTGGCCGCGTTTCGGCAGTGCCGCTTTCGCCCTTCGAAGATCGGCGGCGTCCCGCACGAAGGAGAGCCCGACCAACTCGACCTTCAGCCGGACGGCCGTGCGCAGCGCGGCCTCATCCTCTTCCGTGAAGGCACTCACCAGGCGCTCAGCCCGGGGGATGTGCATCCCCTTCCGGGATCTGAGGACCCCGCCGCGGATCACCTCGGTCTCGACCTTCCCGCGCCCTATCGCCGCAACGCTGAGAACGATCGCTCCATCTGCGAGAAAGATCTCGTCGCCCACCGCCGTCATCGCCGGCAGATCGGGCACCGTCGTCGAGCAGGCGTCGCGCGTCCCCAGCCGGTCGTCCGTTGTGAGCGTGAAGCTCTGCCCCGACGCGAGAACGATCAGGTCGCCCTCGACCGGGCCGGTCCTCATCTTGGGACCCGGGGTATCGACCAATATCCCAACGTCACGGTCGAGCGCGGCCGCCTGCTCGCGCACCATAGCGATGGCCGCTCGATGTTCGTCCTGATCTCCATGGGCGAAGTTGATGCGAGCGACATCTGCACCGGCCAGCAGCAACCGTCGCAGCTCTTCCGCGCCCGAGGTGCGGGGTCCGATGGTCGCGACGATCTTCGTCCGGCGCACCATCAGGTCAGACTTCGCTCCGCTCAGGCTCCATGCAGGGGTTTGCCGGCGAGCTCGAGGAACGTCTCACCGAGCGCTTCCGAGAGGGTCGGGTGCGGGTGGATCAGCTCGGCCAGCTCCGAGGGGAACGCTTCCCATGCGGTCGTGAGCATGGCCTCGGAGATCAGATCGGACGCGTGGGGGCCGATGATGTGGACGCCCACGATGGCTCCGTCCTTCTCCGCGATCGTCTTCACGAACCCCTGACCGCCGCCCAGCATCTGCGCGCGAGCGTTGGCGGAGAACGGATACCGCTTCGTGACGACCTCCATCTTCTGTTCCTTCGCCTTCTGCTCGGTCAGACCAACGGCGGCGACCTCCGGTTGGCAATAGATGACGTGTGGGATCGCGGCGTAGTCGACCGCTGCGGGGTCCTCTCCCGCGACGCGCTCTGCGACCTTGATCCCCTCCGCGAACGCGGTGTGTGCGAGTTGCGGGTGCGGCCAGTTCGCCTCGGGGATGTGGATCGCGTCGCCTATCGCGTAGACGCCGTCGGTGCTCGTCTTGAAATTGAGATCGGTGACGATGAATCCCTTGTCGGTCTTGACTCCGGCCTCGTCCAACCCGATGAAATCCGTGCGAGGGGCCCGGCCGATCGCGACGAACATGCGATCAGCGCTGAGCGTCTGCGTCGTCCCGTCCTTCTCGATCGATACCTCCACGCCCGAATCGGTGGCTTTCGCGGCCGACACCGAAACGCCGAGGTGGAATTTGATGCCGCGCTTGAGTAGCAGTTTGTGCAAGGCCTCGGAGATATCGCTGTCTTCGGCGGGCGCTATGCGCGGCAGCATCTCAACGACGGTCACTTGGGCGCCGAAGCTGCGATAGATGCTCGCGAACTCGAGGCCGATGTAGTTCCCTCCGACGACCACGACCGAGGATGGGATGTCCTGCGCGACGAGGCCGTGATTGGAGTTGTGGACCTTGTCCCCATCCGCCTTGATGAACGGGAGGTCGCGGGGATAGGAACCGGTGGCAATGACGAGGCCCTTCTCGGCCTGCAGACTGCGTTCTCCGTCCTTGGTCTTGACGACCACCGTGCGGGGGCCGGCCAGCTTGCCTTCGCCCTCGACGAGCTCGATCTTCCTGTGGCG
>JAXDJL010000052.1:0-3047 GCA_034665685.1 Actinomycetota bacterium
ATCGAGGTGATAGCACCACCTGACTGTGAAGTTGAGGGTTATAGTTATGTCAACCTGTAGTAATGGTTGAGGAATATACCACCGCGCCCTCTGCGGTCAAGGGACGCGCGTGCGCGTTATCGCGCGCGCAGTTGCTCCGAGGTGGGGCCGGCGCGGTCTCTCAGCGAGACGGCGAGGGACTCGGTGAGTGGCTCGGGCTCGCGCCCGGCGCGGGAGTGGCAGACACCACCGGCGTAGCGGCCTCTTCCGACAGGGCCTGAGCGAGTGACACGGCCGGGTTCGTCGGGACGCGCACGTCGATGTAAGCGGGAGACGATCCCTCCTCTCGGAGGCGAGCGAGGAGAGCCTTCAGCACCTCGTTCTTGGCCTCCAACCGCTCGGCCGCTCCGAAGCGCACGACGGTTCCTCCAACCAGCGAGAAGGAGATTCGCTCCCTCGTCGGCGCGAACACCCCGGCCACGTTCTTCCTCATGCGCTGGGGAAGCGATCGGTACGCCTTGAGCGCGTCGATCGATTCCTCCGTCTGCAACCGATCGCCGGGTACCACTCCCCCGATCTCGACACCGGCCAGAACCGGCAGTCCTTTTGCGGCCTCTCCCTCGTCCAGCACGACACCGGATCTGTCGATCGTCCAGCGGCCGGACGCGAGCGACAACACGAGCGCGGGCCGGCGCTCGACGACGCGCACGCGAACGGTCCCGGGAAGCATCCGGTCCACCTCCGCGCTCTTCACCCACGGAAGTTGCTCGGCCTTCTCCGCGATCGCCGATGTCGAAAGGCGCAGGAGATTGTCTCCCGAGTCCAGCTCGGCGATCGTTGCTATCTCCTCCGACGTCGTGTGGCGCGCGCCGACGACCTTGACCTCGTCGACCGCGAGCAACGGAGACCAGAACATCACGTAAACGAGGGTGACGACGCCGAGGATCAGTGCGATGCCGATGAAGTAGCGACGTCGTCTCGAGCGCGCCACCGCTTTGCGCCGCCGGCTGATGCGCGGATCCGTGTGAACGCGGACGGCCGAATCACTCACGAGGGAACCCTCTGGGCGAAGGCGCCGGCGAACCTGATCTCAGGCTCGAGATCGATCCCGAACCGTTCGAGCACCCGCCCTCGAACGGAGGTCACGAGGTCGTACACGTCCTGCGCGGTCGCCCCCTCCCCCGCGATGAAGAAGTTCGCATGGATCTGGGCGACGGCGGCCCCGCCGACCCGGAAGCCTTTGAGCCCGGCCGCCTCGACGAGCCTCCCCGCGGAGTCGCCGGGTGGGTTCTTGAAGACGCTTCCGGCGTTCTGAACGGCCCCCGGCTGGGTTTCGGCCCGGTGCTTCCTGTAGGCCTCCATCCGCTCCCGGATGGTCTCCGCGGCCCCACTCACGAGATCGAAACGAGCGTCCAGCACCAGGTCGGCCGGCCCGAGGTTCGACCGCCGGTACGTGAGGTCCAGGCTCTGGGCTGGTCGCTCCTCGACGGTGAGACTGTCGAGCGAGAAGACCCGGGCCGACGTCAGGTGGTCCGCCATCTCGCCGCCGTGGGCTCCGGCGTTCATCTTCACGCCACCGCCCACCGAGCCCGGGATGGCGACCGCGAACTCGAGCCCCGCGAGCGCCCTGCGGGCCGCCCAGTTGGCGAGGAGGGGCAGCGCCGTGGCTGCCCCCGCCGTAAGGGTCCCTCCGTCTCCCTCGGCCGGACCGTCGTCCTTGATCCAGGAGAACTGTGGGCCCATCCGGATCACGAGCCCGGGCCAGCCCTCGTCCGAGATGACGAGATTCGAGCCGCGCCCGAGCGCCAGCGTGGCGACGTCCGTCGCACCTTCCTCTTGCAGGACCCGCGCCAGGACCTCCACCTCTTCGACCGACGCCGGCTCGATGTAGAGGCCTGCGGGGCCTCCAAGGCGATACGTCGTGAAGCGAGCGAGCTTGACGCCCGACTGGACGCGCTCGTGGAAGCGCTCCTTGAGCCTGTCCTCGACGCGCTTCAGTGTCACTGTGTGGCCTCGAGCCTTTCCAATAGTTCCTCGCCGACCGACGTAACGTCGCCGGCGCCCAGAGTGAGCAGGGCATCCCCCGGGCGGATGCATGTTTCAAGGTACGCGAGAAGCTCGGCCCGATGCGGGAAATACGCGACGGGCCGGCCCGGAAGCGACTCGCAAACCTCGTCCGCGATCGTCTTCCCACTGACCCCAGGGACGGGCTGCTCCCCCGCTCCGTACACGTCCATCAGGACGATGCGATCGGCCTCGTCGAACGACCGACCGAACTCTCGAGCGAGCGCGGCGGTGCGCGAGTAACGGTGAGGCTGGAAGACGGCCAGGACCCTCTTCCATGGACCCGGTCGCGCCGCGGCGAGCGTGGCCTTCACCTCCGTCGGATGGTGCGCGTAGTCGTCGATCACCGTGACGCCGCCCGCGGTTCCTCGTATCTGGAAACGACGCTCGACGCCTCGGTACCGTTCGAGCCCGTGGGCCACCGCGTCTAGATCGAGGCCCGCGGCCATACACGCCCCCGCCGCCGCGAGCGCGTTCGCAACGTTGTGCTTGCCGGGGACCCTAAGGATCACGGACCGGTTCCCGTCCCTGGTATTCAGTCGGAAGGAGATCCCCTCGCCCCCCTCTTCGATGTCCGTCGCCGAAACGTCGCCCTCGTCGAAGCCGAAGGTGACCACGGACGCGGGGGCCGCGCGAGCCACCTCGAGGATGGGATCGGATGCGGGCACGACGAGCCGGCCCGCTTGGTCGACGGCCTCCATGAACACGCGGAAGCCTTCGACGAGAGATTCGAAAGAGGTCCAGTGATCGACGTGATCGAGCTCCACGTTCGTGACGACCCCGATGTGCGGTTTCAACAAGAGGAACGAGCCGTCGCTTTCGTCGGCCTCCGCAACCGCGATGTCGTCTGCCCCGGCGCGCGCGTTCGTGCCCACGTCATTGAGCCCGGCTCCGACCAGATACGTGGGATCCATGCCGCTGGCTCTCAAGATCGTCACGATCATCGACGTGGTCGTCGTCTTACCGTGCGTTCCCGCCACCACGATCGCCCGCAGCTCCGCGAG
>JAXDJL010000053.1:0-10729 GCA_034665685.1 Actinomycetota bacterium
GGGGGGGCCGGAGTTGCCTGCCCGCCAACGATCTGCAGCTTGAGAACCTGAGCCACCTTCTTGCGGCGGCCGCCACCTTCTGCCATTACCGACTCCTTGGTTTCTTAGAGCTTCGCTACCTGGTCGAACCCCAACTCCACGGGGGTCTCCCGGCCGAAGATGTTCACCAGCACCTTGAGTTTCGATTGATCCACATTGATCTCGGAGATCGAGCCCGTGAAGTTCGCGAACGGACCGGAGGTAACCCGGACGCTCTCGCCTTCTTCGAACTCGAGCCGCGGCTTGAGCTTCTTCTGCTCCGGCTTGACCTGCAGGATCTTGTCGACCTCGCGATCCGACAGCGGCACCGGCTTCGCGCCGGAACCGACGAAACCCGTTACGCCGGGCGTTTCGCGGACGGCCCGCCACGCGTCGTCGTCGAGATACATGCGGACGAGAAGGTAGCCGGGGAAGACCTTCTTCTGGACGATCTGTTTCTTGCCCTGCTTGATCTCCATCACGTCTTCCATGGGGATGACGACCTCGAAAACCTTCTCTTCGACATTCATCGACTGGATACGGGAGCCGAGGTTCGTCTTCACCTTGTTCTCGTAACCCGCGTAGGTGTGGATCACGAACCAACTGCCCGGACGCTCGGTCGGAGGAACGACGCGCTCCTCGTAGTCGTCCACGAAGTCGTCCGCATCCTCGGACGATTCCGCAGCGGGCGCGTCCGCGCTCTCGCCGGGCGTCTCCACCTCGACGGTGGTCACGGGAGCGGGATCCTTCTCGGTTGCGGCTACCTCGAGGGGATCGGAAGACTCATCGACGGGAACGCTCTCGGGGATGGGATCCGACGTCGCGGGATCAGATGTCGCGGCGAGGGTTGCTTCCTCCACGCCCTGCGAATCCTGTTCCGCAGCGTCTTCCTCTGAGCCGGTCGGACCGGCCGAGACAGAAGCCTCGGACTGCTCCTCGTCGACCACTCCCGTTGTTTCGGTCTCGGTCTGAGTCTCGCTCATGTCTGCACTCCATATAGCGCCAGCACGGCTCGTGTGAATACGTAGTCCATGGCGAAGATGACCGCCCCGATCACGACCACGCTGACGAGTACGACGATCGAGTAAGCGACCACTTCTTGTCGAGTAGGCCAGGCGACCTTCTTCAGCTCGGCGACAACCTCGCGTACGAACTGGCGCGGCTTCGTCCGCTCCCTTTTGTTCGCCGCGGCAACGGCGGCCTGACGGGGGGCGCGCTGAACGTTCTTCTTCTGCGCCTCCTGCTTCTTCATAGCTCGCTTGTACTGCCGGTTCACTCTCTGCCCCTTCGGGTCGTGCCGCTCTCGAACGCGTGAGGTAAAGGTCCGGGCTGCGGGGAGGTGGTGCGGAGCACCGAGATTAGCACGTTAGTGAATCCGACGGCAGAAGGGCCCCCTCGCAAGGAGGGGGCCCTTCCAACGCTTCTTCGAGACTTAGCTTGTTATTCGGCTTGCTATTCGGCTACGCCTCGCAGCCACTCCTGGTGTCGGCGCCATCGCCGCCCTTGCAGGTGTCGGTGTTGCGACCCCCGTAAAGGGCGTCCCGACCGATCCCACCTAGGAGCGTGTCGTTGCCACGGCCGCCGTACAGGGTGTCGTTGCCGAGCCCACCACGGAGCTCGTCTGCACCACCGCCGCCGTAAAGCGTGTCGTTCCCACGGCCACCCCTGAGAGTGTCCGCTCCGGGACCGCCGCGCAGGATGTCGGCACCCGTGCCACCGAGGAGCAGGTCGTTGCCCTCCAGACCGCTGAGGGTGTCCGCTCCGGCGAGCCCGCAGATGATGTCGGCTTCTGCCGTACCTACGAGCGTGTCACTGCCGGCGCTACCCACGATCTGGTTTCTGGGATCGTTCTCGTAGCCGGGGCACTTGTCCCCGCCGCCGCCTCCGCCACCAGTGGTGCTGGTTCTGGTGACTTCGTCCTGCGTCTCGTCGGCGTCGATCACGCCGTCCTTGTTCTCGTCGATCCATCCGATGATCGTGTCGGTGCCCGTCTGAGGGTTCGAGTAGTTCACGAAGCACTCGGCACTCTTCTTCGTGACCTTGCACGAAGAGTCCGGCGTGTCCGGGGTGTCCCCGGCGTCCGGATCGTTCGGACCGGTGATCTCGAAGTCCACCGTGATGGGGCCCTTATCTGCCGTCACCGGGTCACCGGTGCAGGCGCTGCCGACCAGGGTCCGCAGCGTCGCGGTGATGGTCTGCGTGTTACCGACCTGCTGCGTGTCGGTCTCAGGGGTGAGATCGATACAGGAGCCATCGGGGTGGTTCGCCTGAGCGACCGTCCCGAGGGACCCCACTAGGAAAGAGGCGAACAGCGCCACCGCGAAAAGCGGTGCGAGCTGCCTCCGAAACATGTTCTTGGTCATCAGTACCTCCTGGTTGCGGGCGTTCCCAGCTATCCCTATCAGTCCATAACTGGGCAAACAGGTCAAGGGTTACCCATCGGTGATGAAAAATACACATGCGTCGGCTCCCCAGGGGGGCCACGTCGCTCTACAGCAGATCACGCGTTAGCAGGGCGGGAGGGACTCGAACCCCCGACCGCTGGTTTTGGAGACCAGTGCTCTACCAACTGAGCTACCGCCCTAGCGCCAACGAGTTTACCGGGGTGGCCTCCAACGTCTCCGCCTAAGCCGCCGAGCCCTCCAGAAGCGCTGTGCGTTTCCCCTAGGCGGGCGCGTAGCGGCGCGACCTGCTGCGCAATAAGAGGCCCACAGCGCCGGTGGCAACCATGGCCGCCGCTCCGCCGGCGTAGGCCTTGCGGTTCCGTGCCACGTGCGTCATGACCCCGTCGAGACGTCTCGCGTTCGCGGGGATCGCTTGCAGTGACGCGAGGAGGCCGGTGGGCGGCTCGGCGGACATCGAACGCAGCTCGCCGAACGATCCACGCAGAGCCTCGTACATCGCCGCTTCCGCCCTGCAGCCGGGACAGCGGGCGAGGTGCCGGCGTACGGCCAGGGAGTCATCGTCTCCGACAGCGGCCGGGAGCATCTCGCGAACCTCCGCGCACGTCACGATGCGCCCCGATCGGTCGAGGCGTCGGATGGGTAGACGATCTCTTTCACTTTCTTGCGCGCTCGATGAACCCTCACCTTCGCGGCGGTCTCCGAGATCTTGAGTTGAGACGCGATCTCTTCGATCGAGAGCCCATAAACGTCCTTCAACACGAGAGCGCTCCGGTAGTGCTCGGGGAGAAGAGCGAGAGCGGATTCGACGGCACCGAGATCGAGACGCGCATCGGCCGCGTCTTCAGTGGACCCCGCTGCCGGCAAACGGCCGAGCGCCTCGTCCTCCGTGCCGGTCTCATGATCACGTCGCCTCTTCCTGCTCCTCGACTTCGACAGGGCCGCGTTCGTTGCAACGCGGTACATCCAGGTGGAGAAAAGCGAGTCTCCACGGAATCCCTTGAGGCCCCGCCACGCCTTGAGGTACGCATCCTGCGTGGCCTCGGCGGCGTCGTCGGGATCCTTGAGGATCCTTAGGCACAGCGTGTAAACCTCCCGGTGCGTTGCCGTAACCAGCTCGTCCCACGCAGCTTGGTCGCCGTTCCTACAACGGTCGATCAGCTCCGGGGAAACGAGGTCTGGAGACTCTTCGCCCGGGTACCTCTTCTGACGCCACACGTCTCAAAAGGTTACTCGTGGTCATCGAACGGGGGCCGTTAGGAAGGTGCCGGACACCGCCGGGAGCCCCTTCGACCAAACGCTGCCGATCACCGGATCCACTCCGGCGAGGTAGGCGACCGCCTCCTCTCCCACCCGAGGGGTGCGCTGGAATCGCACATCGAGCTCCGTCAGGACGCGCCCCGCGCGAGTTTCGACGAGGTTCGCCAGCCACGCGGCGACGAGCCCGGGAGGAGCGATCGGGCCATCCAATCCGACCGCGGCGGCGAAATCCCGGTCCCAGTAGACCGGAGCGAGGTCCCACGTCGCCGCCGCGAAAGCCAGTGCGCGGGCGCCATCGATCCGCAGGCGAGCCTGACCCTCCTGTGGCTCTCTCGGGAGGCCGGGCTCCACGCTGGGGTCGTCGAGAGCGATCTCCACCTCGCATATCGACCGGCCTTCGCTTAAGCACGCGGCCCGGCCCACGACGCGGCCGGTCGGTGACACCTCCACCTCGATCTCCGCCTCGAGCTCCACCCCCACCGACGGTTGCTCGTGCCAGCGCGCCGCGACCGATGTCAGAGCAAGGCTTGCGCGCCGACCGGCAACGGCGGGATCGACCAGGATCGCGCCGAGCGCGGGCTGCAGCGCGTACATGAACACCGCCGCTGCAGGGACGTTCTCACGATCGGGATTCTGCCCGAGAGCAACGGACAGTTCGCGCAGCTTCTGGGGGCCGAGCTCGTAACGCCAGCCGGCCAACTAGGGGCACAACTTAGAAGTCGGTGAAGATCGACTCCAGGCGAGACAGGAGTTGCGCTTTGGCGAGCTCGTCTTCGGTCCGCTTCTTGAGCTGATCCTTGCTGAGCGTCAGCATCCCCTCGATCGCGGCCAGCAGTTCGTCGCTGCCGAAGGGCTTCGTCAGGTACTGGTCGGCCCCCATCTTGTAGCCGCGCACCCAGTCCGATTCGGAGGCCTTCGCAGTGAGGATCAAGATGCGGACGTCGTTGCGGATCCCCGACTTCTTCATCTCTTTCAAGACGCCGTAACCGTCGAGGACCGGCATCATGATGTCTAGGATCAGTAGGTCGGGGGGATCGGACTCCATGAGGGTGAGAGCCTTCTGACCGTCTCCGGCCACGACGACCTTGTGCCCTTCCTCGACGAGAATGGCGCTGAGAAGCTGGCGGATGTCCGCGCTGTCGTCAACTATCAAGATCCGCGCCATCAAATCTCCCTCGCGAGCCGCCCTCGACCCAATTAAACATCATCGCTGAGGCTGTTCCGCCTGCGACTAGGTCGCCTGGGGCTCCTCGAAAACGGACTCGAGCCTTTCCAGCAACCGTGCCTTTTCCAAGTCATCTTCCTTGTTCCGCCTGAGCTCCTCCGAAGACGCCTCAAGGATCTCTTGGACGGTCGCCATCAGCTCGGCCGGCTCGAACGGCTTTCCGAGATAACGGTCCGCCCCCTCTTGCAGGCCACGGATCCTGTCCGCCTCCGCTCCTCGGGCCGTGAGCATCAGGACCTTGATCGCCGGCCTCAGCGCGTAGGTGTCCAGAGCCTTCAACACCTGGAATCCGTCCATCAGCGGCATCATGACGTCGAGGATCAGTAGGTCGGGCGGCTCGTTGAGGATGCACTCCAACGCCGCTTCGCCGTTCTCGGCGCCCAGCACCTCATGCCCCTCCTCTTGAAGAGAAAGGGTCAAAAGATTCCTTATGTCAGCGTCGTCGTCCGCAACGTAGATGCGGGCCATCCTGTCCTCCCATCGCGACCACCAGCCGGTCGCGCAGCTTCCCTCCGGAGAGAATCGACCCCCCGGAACCCCTTCTTGAATGCCCACCGCCTGAGAGGGCCGGTTGACTGGGTACGCTGAGGGCGTGAGCCTTAGCCCCCGGAGCGGTCCCGAGCGGGAGGATGGGGGCGCCACCCGGCCCCAAGGGCCCCTGGATCACTCGTCGTCCGGGACCAGCCCTCGAGTCCTTCTCGAGGAAAAGAAGAGGCAGGGGCTCACCCTCAGCGTATGCCTGCCCGCCCTCGACGAGGCCGCCACCGTGGGGGACATCTGCCGGTCTGTCTCCGAGAACCTTGTCGCCCACGGGTTCGTCGACGAGCTCGTCGTCGTGGTCGACTCTCGCTCCACCGACGGCACGGCCGAGGCCGCCGCCGCGGCGGGAGCCTCGGTATTCATGTCCGCAGAACTCCGCCCCGAGGTGCCCGTCGGCGCTGGAGGGAAGGGCGACGTCCTGTGGCGCAGCCTGGCGGCCGCTTCCGGAGACCTGATCGTGTGGATGGATGCGGATCTCACCCTGTTCGATCCGTCTTTCGTGCCCAAGTTGGTCGCCCCCCTCCTGATGGATGAAGAGGTCATGTTCGTGAAAGGCCGCTACCGGCGGGATCTCGATCCGGGATCGGGACCCGGCGGGGGTGGGCGCGTCACTGAGTTGGTCGCGCGGCCGCTCCTGAACCTCTTCTATCCAGAGCTTGCCCACATCGTCCAGCCGCTGGCCGGCGAGATGGCAGGACGACGCGAGGCTCTCGCCTCGCTGCCAGTCGTCACCGGTTACGGAGTCGAGGTCGCGCTCCTCATCGACATGTGGCGACGCTTCGGCCCGACCGGTGTGGCACAGGTCGATCTCGGAGAACGGCACCATCGCTCTCGCGATCTACAAGCGCTCGGCCGCGCCGCGCACCAGATCATGCAGGCCGTACTCGCGAGGCTCGAGAGCGAAGGACGGATCAAGCTCGACGACGAACTCCCCCAGTCCCTCGTTCAATTCGTGAACGACGCGGACCGCCTGCTCGTCCTCGAGACTTCGAACGTCGTCGAAGAGCGGCCTCCCTTCGGATCGATCGGCGGGCACCTCCCCTAACCGACGACGATCACTCGGGCTCTGCTGGTGCGGTCTCCTCGCTTTGATCAGGGACGACGGACGGGGGCTCGCCCGACGACGCCACGCCCGGCGCCACCTCGACGCCCAGGATCCTCGTCTGCCACAGGTGGCCGATCAACAGCTTTGCAACCGCCACCGCAGGAACACCAAGGAGGACGCCCCAGAAACCCGCCAAGGCACCTCCCGCGACGATCGAGAGCATCACGGTCGCAGGGTGCAACTGCACGGTGCGGCGCATCACGTTCGGGCTGATGATGTGGTTGTCCAACTGTTGCACGATCAACTCAACGACGGCCGCCTTGATACCCAAGCTCACGTCCTGAGTCACGGTCCCCACGAGGAAGCCCAAGAAACCACCGATGTATGGCCCCACGAGCGGGATGAGGTTGAAGAACCCCGCGATCGCTCCGATGACGAGCGCGAATGGGAGCCCAATGATCGCGAAGCCGATCGCGGACAGGATGCCGACCATCAACGCGACGAAGAGTTGCCCCCGGAAGAAACCACCCATCGCGCGACCCACCTTGTTCGCGAGATCGGCGACCTCGTCGCGATTCTTCTCCGGTACGAGGTTCAAGAGATCGCGTTGGATCTGCGGCAGATCGATGAGGATGTACAGCGCCAGCAAGGGCGCAAGGATGAAGACGAAGAGGCCCTCCAACACTCCGACGCCGATCGTTGTGATCCGACCCAACGAGTGGCTGATCTGGTCACGGAATTTCGCTGTGACCTCGTCGCACCTCTCGGCCGTAGGAGCGTCCTCTGCCGTGGTCTCGTCCGCGCCGAGAAGGCACGTCACCGGCGCGGTCTCGAGATCGACCCCGAAACGGTCCTCGATGTTCCCGGCAGTGTCTTCGATGAAAGCGGCCACCTGATGACGGATCTCCGGCCACTTGTCGCCGAGCTCCCCCGCCTGTTTGGAGATGAAAGGCGAGAGAGCCGAGATCAGGAGGACGATGCTCCCTATCACCACAATGAAGGTGAAGAAGGTTGCCAAGAGCCGGCTGACCCCCCGACGCTCCAACGCCGAAACGATGGGATTCAGCAGATAGATGATCAGCAACGCGAGAACGAGCGGCGGGAAGATCACGCGGACCTTCAGGAGAGCCCACCAGGCGACGGCCAGGAGGATCAGGACGCCGATGATCGACCACGACGCGACCCCGAGGCGTTGGATCCGCTCCCCGGCGGGAAGACGTGGGCCCATTGAGACAGACACGCGGAGCAGTATCCCTCTTATCTAGGGGGCGAACCATCCTTCGAGGAGGCGCGCCATCGCCTCCGACACGAGGTTCGCCGGAGACCCGATCCCAAGGCCGGCGGCGGCGGCGAAACCGGCGGAGCCGAGCTCTTCGGGCGATAGTTCGACCGTCCCCCCGATGGCGAGACACGGCACACCAAGTTCTCGAGCGAGGCTCGCTAGTCGCACTGGGGCCTTGCCGGCAAGGCTCTGGGCATCGACACGGCCTTCGCCGGTGACGACGAGGTCCGCGGAGGACAGCGCTTCCGCCAACCCGATCCGCTCCGCGACGAAGTCGAAGCCGTTCTCCAACCTCGCTCCGAAGAAAGCCCCGAGGCCCGCGCCCATGCCGCCCCCCGCCCCTTGATGTGAACGTTCGCTCGTCAGGTATCCGAGATCGAGGCGCATCCTCTCCTCGAGGTTGAGCAAACCCTCTTCCAGAATGGCGATCTCCTCGTCGGTCGCACCTTTCTGAGCGCCGAACATCCTTGCGCTTCCGCGCGGACCGGTCAAAGGAACGTCGACATCGCACGCGCCGATCACCGGCAACTTCGCCGTCGGACGTCGCGGAGGGACGATCTCCGCGAGCTCGCTGAGCCGACCCCCGCCACCGTCCAACACGCGTCCGCGGCGGTCCAAGAAACTCCACCCGCAAGCAGCCGCCGCCCCCGTTCCACCGTCGGTCGACAGCGTTCCACCGACGGCAACGACAACCGAAGACGCGTCGCGCGAGGCCAAACCTTGAGCGATCAGACGTCCCGCTTCGAACGAAGACCTACGGAGGGACCCTTCTTTCGTCGGAGACGCGCCGGCGAAGGTCGCCGCCATCTCCACGATGAAGGAGCCGTCCGGCAGGAGGGCCGCGGGTCCCTCTTGCCCGAGCACATCGAGCGTTCCTTCCCCACCGTCGGCGATGGGCAGCAACGTGCATCCTGCATCGAGGCCTGCCGCTTCAACGCCGCGTTCCATCGCCCGAGCGATCTCGCCGGCGGTAAGCGTTCCTTTGAACTTGTCGGGCGCGAGAAGGATCTGCACCGCCCTACGATACGTAGATGGGCCGGGATCTCGATGTCGTCATCGTGTCGAACAGGGGGCCCGTCTCCTTCGTGCAAAAGGAATCGGGGTTCGAGACGAAGCGCGGCGCGGGGGGTCTGGCCGGCGCCATTGACCCCATCGCGCGCGGCCTGGGAGATCGCGGGGCCTGGATCGCAGCTGCTACATCGGATGCCGACAGGGCCGCCAATGAATCGGGGGCGGTCGATCACCTTCGTGAACAGTTGGGGTACCCCGTCTATCTGATCGATATCGACCCCGAGGTCTATTCGCGCTACTACGACGTGGTCTCGAATCGGATGCTCTGGTTCGCGAACCACTGCTTGTGGGACGAGCTTGGGCTCGCCAATTTCGGCGCCGCGGAGATCGCCGCGTTTCACGAGGCTTACGAACCGGTGAACAAGCGCTTCGCAGAGGTGGTGAGAGACCTCACGGACGATGACACGCTCGTCCTGTTGCAGGACTATCACCTCGCCACCGCACCGGGGCATCTCCGAAAGCTGCGTCCGAATCAGAAGATCCTGCATTTCACGCATTCGTCCTTCTGTGGAGCTGCCGGCTTGGGCCGACTGCCCCGGCCCATCCCCAAGATGGTCATCGAAGGGATGCTCGGCGCGGATCTGGTCGGCTTCCATGTCGCTGCTTGGGTCGACGGATTCCTTGAGTGTTGCGAGCTCATAGGCGCCCGCGTCGATCGCGAGACGGGTTCCGTCGAACACATAGGACGTCGTAGTTGGGTGAGGGAGTACCCGATCACGATCGATTACGACCAGCTTCGCAAACGCGCCGACTCACCGAGGGCGAGCGAGTGGGCGGAGCGCTTCGAGCGCCAGGCGCGCGGCCCCCTCATCGTCCGGGCCGACCGAACCGAGCCATCCAAGAACATCGTGCGCGGCTTCGAGGCCTTCGGCCGGCTGTTGGATCGCAGGCCGGATCTATCCGGATCGGCCACCTTCATCGCGTGCCTCTACCCCTCGCGCCAATCGATGCTCGAGTACCGCAACGAAACCGAGGACATCAAGGCGGTGGTCGAGCGCGTCAACGAGCGTCACCCGGGGTCGATCGACCTGTACATGAAAGACGACTTCGATCGCACTCTCGGGGCTCTCAAGGTCTACGACGTTCTGCTCGTGAACCCATTGATGGACGGGATGAACCTCGTCGCGAAGGAAGGGCCGGTCGTCAACCGGCACGATGGAGTATTGGTGTTGTCCAAAGGAGCGGGCTCGTTCGAAGAGATGGGTGACGCCGCTATTCCCATCTCCGACGCGAGGGACATCGACGAGACGGCTCGCGCTCTCGAGATCGCCTTGGACCTGACGCCGGAGGAACGGGCCGTGAAGGCAAAGGAACTGCGCGAGCTCGCCCAGAGCACTCGGTCAGAGGATTGGATCAACGCTCAGCTTGCAGACCTGGACGCGCTGCGCTCGGGCTCTTCGCCCATCTCTCCTCCGCTACTCAAGCGCGGCTAGGCGCGCCAGCAGAGCTATCGCGCCGTTCGGCCCGTCAACCACCACATCCGCGCGTTCGATCAACTCCGGGGGAGCTTCGGGCGAGTCGACCGCCACGCGGACAGTGGCAAGACCGTCCGCTTCCAGCAGGTCGAGGGCGTCGAAGCCTGGAAGATCGACCCTGTCGTCGCCGACGAAAGCGGCTGCCGTCAGACCCGCTTCGCGCGAGCGCTCGAGGACGACCGCCGCCTTTGAGAATTCGACGGGGGGACGCAACTCGTACGCAAGACGTCCTCCGGCGCGCAGAAGACCGTGGCGTCGCGCCAGGTCCTCCGCCAGCTCGTCGAGCTCGCGCCGCGCGCGCTCTTGATCGGGGGCCGCGCGGAAATGGAGGCCGACCATCACTCCCTTGTCCTCGAGGATCACGCCCTCGAGGCCCAGATCCTCCAGTCGCTGCGACGCCTCGTTGCGAAC
>JAXDJL010000054.1:0-6459 GCA_034665685.1 Actinomycetota bacterium
GACGGGGACTCGAGGTAGGACTCGAGCGCGGTCACCTGATCTTTCTTCAGGTCCTGTGCGTCCGCTACGACCACCAGCCTCTTGCCGCCGAGAAGCGAACTCGTTCCGAGGGCCGCCAGCAGCTCGGCCCCCTCGGTCGAGGCATCGAAGTGAGCTTCGGACAGAGGGTCTGTCTGCGACTCCGCGCGCACTTTGTCGAGCGCCTCGTCCGCGAGGAACCGCTCTCCGGCGAGGAGGTAAACGGGCTTGCTCACGCCTCCGCCAAACTCATGCGGTAGACGGTCTCGCTGCCGGCTCGGAGCACCACGAAAGCGGCGCCCTCATCGGCGAGCTCCTGCCACGCCGTGCCCATCCACGCCTCGGCCTCGGCCTGCGTGGGCCACGTCTCCGTGGCGCGGAGCTCCTTCCCGTCTGCATCCTGAAGCACCCATTGATGATCGCTCACGTCCCTCAGCGTACGCGATGGCTGGGTCGGATCCGCCGGGGACACCAAGGCAACTTTCGCGGCCCACAGGACGGGCGCGGCAGCGAGCAGGCCCGTCCACCCGGGAACGTCTATCGAGGCCCACGACAGAGAACCGAGGCGCGCGGCCACGACCAGGATCCACTCGGCCGCCAGAGCAGCCACTCCCCCCACGAGGGAGCCGAGGGATGGGAGGACCACCCCGATCGCGCCGGCGGCGACCCCGAGCACGGTCGCCGGAGCGACGGCGGGAAAGGCGAGGACGTTGGCCAGCGGAGCGATGAGGGAGAGCTCGCCGAAGGTACCGATGAGCAGCGGCGCCACCGCTAGCTGAGCGGCGAGCGTCGCGGCCAGCGCGAGCGCGAGGGGGCCGGGCAGCCGATGGAAGCGCGCCGTCAGGGGCGCGGTCCAGAGGACGATGCCGGCGGTCGCCGCGGCCGACAGCTGAAGGCCGACAGAGTGCACGAGGCTCGGTCGCCACGCCACGACGACGAGCAAGCCCAGCGCCAGTGCAAGGAGCGGCTCGGTTCGCCGGCCCCATCCCGTTGCCGCGACCACCACGGCCCCCATCCCCGCGGCTCTCAGCACCGAAGGTTGAGGACCGACCACGAGAACGAACATCCCGATCACCCCCGCGGCGCCGACGACGCGCGTCCGGTGCCCGAGCCCCTGCAAAGCAAAGGCTGCGGCTCCGAGCACGATCGCGAGGTTGCTTCCAGAAACCGCGACGAGATGCGAGAGCCCGGCCCGACGGAACGCCTGCAACATGTCCTCTCCGATCGCGCCCGTCTCCCCGATCGTGAGCCCCATCACGAGCGCTCCCCCACGCTCCCAACGGGAGGTTGCCGAACGAAGGGACCTGCGCGCCGCTTCGGCAACCCGCATGACGATCGCGTCCGGAGGGGCGGTCGTTACGTCAAGGGACTGCACCCGCGCCTGCGCTCCCAACCGTGCTCGATCGATGTCGAACGAGCTATAGCTCGAGAGCGGCGATAAACGGAACGAACCGGTCGTGCGGCTTCCGGGGGGGCCGGGGTTCTCGTCGAGATAAGCCCTGCCGGGGTTCGCGAGGACGCGTCCCGAGCAGTCCAGATGTTCGACCTGGACGAGTGCTCCTTCGCCGGCCACCGCCTCCACGACGACCAGGTCCGCTTGGCAGCGAGGCACGGTCCGCGCCAGGACGGTTAGGGGCGCGTCGGATGTGTCGCGCGCTTGAACGTTCAGGATGCCGAGACTGCAGCACCCGACGAGCATCGCCCCGGCGCGCACGCGCGGTGATCGCCGCAGCGCGAAGAGAGGTAACGACAGACACAGGGTCACCGCGGCGACGACCGCTGAAGCGTCGCGCCACCCCAGAACGGTTCCGACGATGAGGCCGGCGGCGGCAACCCACGCGCGCAAGGTCGCGGGTGCCATCATCGCCGGCGCACGAGGAGCACTAGATCGTGACGTACGGGAGCAGAGACTCCAGGGTGGCCGGCCCGATCCCATCGACCTCGAGAAGCTGATCGACGGATGAGAAGGAACCGACCTCGTCCCGGTACATGAGGATCGAGGTCGCCGTTACCGGTCCTATCCCGGGGATCGTCTCCAGTGCAGCTTGATCCGCGGAGTTGAGGTTCACGACAACGGTGGCGGGCGAGGAGCCCGCTCCAGCGACCGCAGGCAACGGCGCCTCCCCCACTTTCGGCACCTCGATCTTCGTAGCGTCGACGAGCAATTCGGCCAGGTTGATCGCGTCGAGGTCCGCGCCGGGCTTCGCACCTCCGGCCGCGTCGATGGCATCCACCACGCGGCTCCCGATCGCGAAGCGATACAGGCCGGGCTGTTTCACCGCGCCCGCCACGTGGACGAAGATGACGGCGGCCGGCGAAGCTGAGGCTCCGACGGTCGACGAAGGTGAGGGGAACGAGCCGCTCATCGCAGGAGGGGCGATCGCCGGTGGAGCCTTGCGGAGCCACGCGGCAAGTGCCAGGACCACCACGGCCATCACGACGGCGGCCAACAACAGGATCTCTCTGCGGCCGGCGCCCGCCGCGGCGACCCAACGCCGCCATCCGCCCTCGACGGTGATGGGATCCATCGGGGCATCTCAGCCGCCGCGTCGACCAAAACCCGTGACCTGTGCCACTTAGGCAGATAGACGGAAGCGTTCTGGCTCCCTCATGATGGGCGGATGGAGATACAGATCAGAGCTTGCTCTCCCGAACAGATGGATCGCTTCATCATCACGACCGAGGTCGCGTTCGGCGATGACGTTCGCCCCGAGACCCTGGCACGCCTGAAGCGAGTCCTTGAGCCGGAGCGCTGCTTCGCGGCCTGGGACGGGGACGATCTCGTCGGGGCGGGAGCGAACTACACGTTCACGTTGGCGATCCCCGGCGGCTCGATACCCGCTGCGGGCGTCACCATGATCGGCGTCCTGCCGACACACCGTCGCCGCGGGATCCTCACCAAGATCATGGACGCCCTGACCGAGGACGCCGTCGCTAGGGGTGAACACGTCGCGATCCTGTGGGCCTCGGAGTCGGGCATCTACCAGCGGTTCGGCTACGGATTGGCGACGAAGCAACTGCACCTGGAGGCGGAGAAGAAGGCGCTCGTGTGGCTGGATGACAAGCCGATGAGAAGCCGTGGACGCTTCCTGTCCGAGGACGAAACGTTCAAGACGCTGCCCGAGATCTACGACCGTATCCAACCCGGGACGCCCGGTTTCTACGTGCGCACCCCAGAGTGGTGGCGGTCGCATCGCATCCTCGATGAGGAACATCACCGCGAGGGGAAGGGTCCGATGCACCGCGTGGCCCTCGAGCTCGACGGGCGGGCAGAGGCGTACGCGCTCTACCGATCCGAGCACGTCTGGAATGACGTTCCTCGAAACAAGCTGCACGTGATCGAGGCGCTGGGCACGACGGACGAAGCGACCAGAGAGATCTGGAAGTACCTGTTCACGGTAGACCTCGTCGAGACCGTCACGACTTGGTGGCTGCCGATCGACCACCCGCTCCTGCTGATGGTTGCCGAGCCGCCGCGTCTCGGACTCAAGGTGATGAACGATCTGTGGCTGCGCATCATCGACGTTGAGGGAGCGATTGGCGCGCGGTCCTATGCCGCGGAGGACTCGATCGTCCTGGATATCGCCGATCCGGGGCGGCCGGCCAACGCCGGCCGGTGGCGCGTGGACAGCAATGGGAGTACGCCCATGGTCGCGCGCACGGAGGACGCCGCCGACCTGCAACTATCCATCGCGGATCTCGGTGCTCTCTACCTCGGCGGTTCGACCATGACGCAACTGCTCGCGGCCGGCCGCGGCCGCGAGCTCACCCCCGGAGTCGCGGCCCGCGTCGATGCTCTCTTCCTGACGCCGAGAGCGCCGTACTGCACGGAGATCTTCTGACGGAGGCAGCAGGACCCAACCTCAGGCAGAGCCTGCGTGCATTGCCGCGACCGGCATGGATCCTTTACGCCGGAACGTTCATCAACAGATTTGGCAGCTTCGTTGCCGTGTTCTTGATCCTGTACCTGACGAAGAACGGATACTCCGCGACCCAAGCGGGCTTGGCGGTCGGTGCATATGGGGTGGGTGGGCTGCCCGCCTCGGGCATCGGCGGCTATCTCGCCGATCGAGTTGGCCGTAAGACCACGATCGCGATCTCGATGTTCGGTTCGGCGGTCGCGATGATCGCCCTCTCTCAAGCGCGCGGGTACGGGATCATCCTCGCGACCGTGGCGCTCGCGGGTCTGATGTCGGAGCTGTACCGCCCGGCCTCCAGCGCGTTGCTCGCCGACCTGGTCCCCGAGGAACAGCGCGTCGTCGCGTTCGCCGCGTACCGTCTGGCGATCAACGCCGGCTTCGCGTTCGGACCTGCCCTGGCCGGGTTCCTAGCCAACTCTTCCTTCTTCTATCTGTTCGTTGGAGACGCTGTGACCTCCGCGGCCTTCGGGACGATCGCACTCCTGCTGCTTCCGCACGGCGTCAGACGGAGCGATCAAGTGGAGGCTCCAGAGGGGAGCGTGGCCACGGTCCTGCGCGACAGGTCGTTCATGGTGTTCTGTCTGGCGACCTTGATCATCTCGTTCGTCTACTTCCAGGGCGAAACGACTCTGGCTCTGCACGTTCGCGCCGAGGGGCTGTCACCGGCGACTTACGGGACGCTGCTCTCGTTCAACGGGCTCATCATCGTGTTCCTGGAGCTCGGTTTCAGTGGGATAACCCAGCGCAAGAAGGCGCGGCCCGTCATGGCGCTCGGCGCATTGTTGACTGGCGCCGGCTTCACCCTGACGGCAGCCGCACATTCATTCCCGGCTCTCGCCGCCACCGTGTTCGTCTGGACGTTGGGTGAGATCGTGCACGCACCGGTGGCTCAGGCGTACGTCGCGAACCTGGCTCCCGCGCACATGCGCGGGCGATACCTCGGCATCTGGGGCTTCAGCTTCGCTCTCGCGTTCATCCTGGCCCCCACGGTCGGAGCGTGGCTCTTCGGCCTCAGTCCGAGCGCCCTGTGGTTCACCTGCGGTGGCCTGTCCGTCGTTGCGGCCGCGCTGATCCTGAAGGGGCCCGAGCGCGTCGTCACGCCCGTGCTGGGGCCCGAGCCGGGACCGGAGATCGCCGGGGTCGAGACCTAACCTCGCTCGAGGGAAAGCTCTTCGAGGGAAGGATCGACGACCGGAGCCGCCTCTTCAGGGCCGTGACCGTGCGCCACCTCACCGGCCGGGAAGAAGATCCACACCATGAGTGAGGCCGCGGCAACGACTACGGAGCCGATCAACAACGCGATGCCCGCCGCGTCGACGAAGCTGGTCCGCGCGGCGAGTGCAAGAGCGGAGCCGGCGGGTCCCCCTATCTCTTGGGCCACCTGAAGCGCCCCTCCGAGCGACGAAGTGGCTACCTCGGCTGCGGTCCCAGGCAACCCAGCAAGGGCGCTCGCGATGCCCGAGCTGTAGTGGGACACGGCGAGACTGCCGAGTACGGCGACGCCCAGCGCGCCTCCGAGCTCTCGGGTCGTGTCGTTGACCGCAGACCCAACCCCCGCCTTGCGCAGGGGCAGCGACGCCATGATCGCAGTCGTGGACGGTGGCATCGTGAGGCTCATGCCGAACGCCATCACCACGAGGCTTGCGGCGATCAGGAGGTAACCGGTCGATACGCCGAAGGTCGAGAACAGCCCGAGACCGATCGCAACGATCAAGAGGCCGGCCGCAACGACCCTCCTGTGCGTGAAGCGTTCGACGAACTTCGCACTCTGTGGAGCCACGATCATCAGGGTGATCGCCATCGGCAAAAGGCGGACGCCGGCCTGTAGGGCCGTATAGCCGAGGACGAGTTGCAGATACTGCGTCAGTAAGAAGAACGTGCCGAACATCGCGAAGAAGACGAGCGTGATCGACCCGCTTGCCGCACTGAACTGACGGTTCTTGAACAAACGTAGGTCGAGCATCGGGTGGTCCGAGCGGAACTCCCAGCGGGCGAACGCCAGCAGGAAGACCGCGGCCACAATGAACCCCCCGATCGTGACGGTATCGGTCCACCCGTGAATCGGCGCTTCGATGATGGCGTACAGGAGCGCGCCCAAACCCGCGATCGATAGCAAGGCGCCGACGGGATCGAGGGGAGCTTGCGATGGGTCCTTCGAGGTCGGCACCAGCATCCGGCCCCCGATGAGAGCGATGATGACGATCGGGACGTTGAGCAGGAAAACGGATCCCCACCAGAAATGTCCCAACAGGTAACCACCGGCGATGGGTCCGATAGCGGCCCCCGCTCCGGAGAGCCCTGCCCAGATACCGATGGCGCGAGCTCGCTCGTTCGGTGGAAAGACGTTCGCCAGGATCGAAAGCGTCGCCGGCATGATGAGGGCAGCGCCGACACCCATCGCTGCGCGAGTGACGATCAACTGAGAGGGCGACGTGGCGAGCGCCGAGATGGCGGAGGCCGACCCGAAGATGATCAAACCGATGGTCAGCGCACCTTTGCGCCCGAATCGATCGCCGAGCGC
>JAXDJL010000055.1:0-9750 GCA_034665685.1 Actinomycetota bacterium
GATTTGCCACTGGGGTCGCCGATGCGAGCGGTGAAGTCGCCCACGATGAGCACAGCGGTGTGTCCGAGGTCCTGGAACTCACGCAGTTTCCGGAGCGGCACGGCCCAGCCGAGGGTGACGGCCGGCGCCGTGGGATCGAGCCCGAGCTTGACCCTCAGGGGGCGCCCCTCCTGGAGCCGGGCGTCGAGGTCCTCCTCCCGCACCACGTGCTCGGCGCGCCTCATCAGCTGAGACAACTGTGGGTGAGTCATGGCACGGATGCTATAGGGCAAGTGTGCCGGAGCGTTGGTTGCCGGCGCCGCTAAACTTAGGGGCTCTATGGGACGAAACCGGCGCCGTGCGGCGTCAGCATTCCTCGCGCTCGCGGCTCTGGCCGCGACCTCGTGCTCGCAGCTCACCAACCTCCCGCGCCTGAAGGACTCGGACCTGGACAAGATCGTCCTCGCCCAGTCCTCGAGGATCTACGCAGGGGACGGCGAGCTGATCACGACCCTGCACGGGCCCGAGAACCGCACCGTCGTGCCGAACAATCGCATCCCCAAGAACCTCAAGCAGGCGGTCGTGGCGATCGAGGACGAACGCTTCTATCAGCACAACGGCGTCGACGTCCGGGCGATCCTCCGCGCTCTCGTAGCCAACGTCACGAGCGGCGAGGTCAGGGAGGGTGGCTCCACCATCACCCAGCAGTACGTGAAGAACGCCCTCATCGCCCCCGGCGAAACGGCCGAGAGGACGCTCGAGAGGAAGATCAACGAAGCAGCCTTGGCGCGGCAGCTCGAGACCAAGCTAACGAAGCGTCAGATCCTCGCCCGCTACTTGAACACCGTCTACTTCGGCAAGGGCGCCTACGGCATCCAGGCGGCCGCGAGGACGTACTTCAGCAAGGCGGTTTGGAACCTCACCCTTCCCGAGATCGCACTGATCGCCGGCGTCATCCGGTCCCCGGAGAGCTACGACCCGTTCGATAAGCCGAAGGCAGCCATCAGGCGACGCGATCTCGTTCTGTCGCAGATGGAGAAGCAGGACTACATCACCTCCGAACAGAGCGCCAGCGCTCAGGCGAAGAGGCTGAACGTCGTCAGGGGCGTCGACACCGACCGCTACCCCGCCCCCTACTTCATCGATTACGTGAAGCGGCTCATCAAGTACGACCCGCGCTTCGAAAATGTCGGAGCGACGCCGGAGCAGCGGGAGTCCCAGATGTTCCAAGGCGGTCTCCGCATCTACACCACCGTCGACCTCGCCGCGCAGAGGGCTGCCGAGCAGGCGATAGACGAGATCCTTTACCAGCGCTCGGACCCTCACGGTTCGCTCGTTGCCATCGACCCAAACAGCGGTTACGTCAAGGCGATGGTCGGGGGCCGGGACTTCTTCGCTTCTCGCAAGGAGGACCGGTTCGCGAAACTCAATCTGGCCACCGTCATCGAGCCCGATCTCGACTGCGTCCGCTACGAGAAGGGCAAGCGCGTGGGGGAATGCAAGGTCCCCTACGAGCCCGCCCCCGGACCGGGGGCCGGACGCCAAGCGGGATCGGCCTTCAAACCCTTCACCCTCGAAACGGCGATAGAGGCAGGCATCCCACTCTCCAAGACCTACGACGGAAGTGGCCCCCTCGTCATCCCCGGAGCCGACAACGGCGCGGACTACACGGTGAACAACTACGAGGGCAGCGCTTTCGGGAAGATCTCGCTCCTCGAGGCAACCGTCAACAGCGTCAACGTCGTGTACGCACAGCTCGGCCAGGAGGTCGGCGTCCAGAACGTAGTGGACACGGCGGCGGCCATGGGGATCCGAACGCCTCTCGGCGCGTACGCGTCGGCGGTCCTCGGGACGAACAGCATCAATCCCCTCGACATGGCGTCCGCCTACGGAACGTTGGCGACCAACGGGGACCATCACCCGCCGATCGCCATCAAACGGATCGTCGATCCGAACGGTGAGGTCTTATACAAAGACGAGACCGAGCTCGAGCCAAAGGTGATCGATCCCGCGGCCGCGTACATCACCACGACGGCCCTCGAACAGGCGGCAACGCGAGGCACCGGGGTACTGGCGGTTGCAGGTCTCGGACGTCCCGCCGCCGGCAAGACCGGAACGGCGCAGGAGTACCGCGACGCGTGGTTCGTCGGGTACACCCCCGACCTCGTTGCCTCGGTCTGGGTCGGTTACCCAGAAGGTCAGATCGAGATGAAACCCTCCTGTTCGGGAAGTGTGCAACCGTGCCGTGTGACGCGGACGATCACCTCGAGCGGCGTTACCGGAGGCTCTTTCCCCGCTCAGATATGGAACTACTTCATGCTTCGAGCGCTCGCGGACATCCCCGCCAGCGACTTCACGATTCCCGCCGTCGAGCTGATCAGCGTGACCGTCGACAACCGGAACTTCTGCGTCGCGAGCCGCTTCACGCCGGAAGAGAACCGGGAGACGATCAGCTTCCCCGAGGGGACGGAGCCGACGAAGAAGTGCAGGGTCAAAGAGGACCTCGCGGAGATCCCCAACGTCGTCGGGTTCGCGTCGGTCTCCGACGCTATAGAGCTGGTCGAACGTGCGGGCTTCGAAGTGGAGACCGTCGACGAGTACTCGGATAGTTACCCGCCGGGGGTGGTGGTGAGCATGTCGCCTGCCGGGGGCAGCAAGGCCCTGAAGGGCTCGACCGTTTCGCTCGGTATCTCGACGAAAGACCCCTCCGACGCAGGCCCCGGCGGCGGCGACGGATCGGACGAGAACCAGGCAACCGTTCCCTCGGTGCTCGGGCTGACTCGGGCTGAGGCCGAGGGCCGGCTCCAGAGCGCAGGGTTCGAGGTCAACGCGATCACAGAGGCCGAGTCCGCCCCCGGTCAAGCGCGCAAGCGGAGCGATCGCGTGTGGAAGCAGAGTCCCTCGTCCGGCAGCTCCGCTCCACGGGGTTCGACGGTGACGATCTACGTGAACCCCTGACGCGCCCCACGAGGTTTTCCAGTCTCAGTACCTACAGCGTGCAAAGACTAGAGAACCTCCTGTGAGTGTCCCCGGCGTCGTACTGATCGGAACCATCGGAGCCGGTAAGACGACGGTGGCCGAAGGAATCTCAGACCTGCTGAGCCGCGTCGGTACAAGGCACGCGCTGATCGACCTGGATTGGCTGGGCCAGGTCTATCCACCGCCGGACCCCGGTGACCCGTTCGATCTTTCATTGAGCATCCGGAACCTGCGCGCCATCTGGCCGAATCTCCGAACCGCGGGAGTCGAGCGAGTGGTCCTTGCCGCGACCCTGACAAACGAAGATGAGCTTCAGATGCTCCGCGACGCTCTACCGGAAGTCGAGTGGAGGGTCGTCCGGATAGTCGCCTCGCCTGCCGCCGTCGCCGAACGCATCAGCGCGCGCGAGAAAGGGGGCCTGCTCGAGGATTTCCTCGCGCGGACCGACGAGCTGGCTGCGGAGATCGCGAGCGCGGAACTCGAGGAATCGACGGTGTCTAACGACCGCTCTCCTCAAGACGCTGCCGCGGAGGTCATCTCTCTGCTCGGATGGCTGAATCTAGGGACGTGAGAGGCCTAGGGGTCTGATCCTTGCGAAACCTATTTGGGGCGGGAGGCGTGCGGGTGGCCGGGCACCACGTATCGCCAGGGGATGTCCTCGCCGCGGCCCTTCGAGAGGCCGATCCTCAGCGTTTGCACGGCTGCGTCGCGCAGAACCGGAGTCGCGTCATCCTCCGCGCACCAGAACTCGCCGCCGCGCAGGAGAGACGCTCCGTTGTGCTGGGGCCCGATGCCCATCGCTTGGGTGAGGCGGGCGGGACCCGAGGCCAGCAAACGATCCTTGGTCGCGGCGGGACGTCTGACGCGCATCTCCTCGATCCCCTCCACCGGCTCCCCCGCGCGCAGCAGCACCGCCTCGCAGTCGCCATCGGGGCCGCACACGATGTTCGCGCACCAATGCATCCCATACGTGAAGTACACGTACAAGCGCCCGGGGGGCCCGTACATCACCTCCGTGCGAGGGGTGACGCCGCGATGCCCGTGCGATCCGGGATCGAGCGGGCCGCGGTAGGCCTCCGTCTCCACGAGTCGCACGGCGGTGCGCCCTTCGGGATGCTCGTGCACGAAGACACAGCCGATGAGCTCTCGCGCGACGGTCAGCGCGTCGCGCGAGTAGAAGCTCTTCGGGAGACGCCGGGAGGACAAGTTACGAGGGGTCCGCCGGCCTAGGTCAAGAGCCAGACGAGGAGAGCCTTCTGGGCGTGGAGCCGGTTCTCGGCTTGATCCCACACCACCGAATGGGGACCGTCGATCGCATCCGCGCTGATCTCCTGCCCGCGGTGAGCCGGCAGACAATGCATCACCAGAACGTCGTCTCCTGCTCGGTCGATCAAGTCGTAGTTGACCTGGAACCCCTCGAAGACGTTCTCGCGCTGACCCGCTTGGTCCTCTTGACCCATGCTCGTCCACACGTCGGTGTAGAGAACGTCGGCTCCGGTGGCCGCCGCGACCGGGTCCGATGTCACGGTCACTTTGCCGCCCGTCTCCCGTGCTATCTCGGCGCAGCGGTCCACCACCTGAGGGAAGGGTTCGTACCCGGGAGGGCAGGCAACGCGCACCTCCATCCCCAGCTTGACGCCACCGAACATGAGTGAGTGCGCGACATTGTTGCCATCCCCGATGTAAGCGATCGTGAGACCCCGAAGCTCGCCCTTCTTCTCCGCGATCGTTTGCAGGTCGGCCAGAGCTTGGCACGGGTGGGAGAAGTCGGACAGCGCGTTCACGACCGGGACGGGACACGCGTCGGCCAGACGCTCCAGCCGGTCCTGCCCGAACGTTCGGATAACGACGGCGTCTACGTAACGTCCGAGGACCCGTCCGGTGTCTTCGATCGTCTCGCCGCGTCCGAGCTGGAGCTCGTCACCGCGCAGGACCACCGCGTGACCTCCCATGGAAGTGACGGCGACCTCGAACGAGATGCGCGTACGCGTCGAGGGCTTCTCGAAGATGAGCGCGACCTGCCGGCCGGCGATGGCATCGGCCCAGCCCGCCGGATCCTTCTTGATGCGCTGCGCGTCCTCGATCAGCCGCGTCAGCTCCGGGGGCTCGAGATCGTCGATCGAGAGGAGGTCTCTGGTGCCTGCCATCGCCCTATGTTCTCAGCTCTGCCCCGGCACGCTCGCGCAGGACCAGGACGATGCGGTCCCTGACCGTGGCCGCCTCCTCGTCCGTGAGAGTGCGGTCCGGAACCCGTAGTTCGAGCGCGTAGGCAAGGCTCTTCTTCCCCGCCGGGATCTGTTCGCCCTCGTAGAGATCGAAGATCCGGACCTGGGTGACCTCCGGGGCCCCCGCCTTCCAGATCAGTTCCTCGACGCGCGCCGCAGGGACGCCGGCATCCACAACGAGAGCGAGATCGATGTAGTTGGCCGGGAACCTGGGTAGCTCCCTCAGCTGCACCTTTTCCTGCACCGCGGCGAAGACGGGCCCGAGCGAGATCTCGCACACGAGGGTGCCCTCCGGAACGTCGTAGCGCGCGCAGACATCCGGATGTACCTCACCGAACGCGCCGGCGATCGAGGACCCGATCGTCAGAGCCGCCGCGCGCGTGGGGTGGAACGGCATGCCCCCAACGGGTTGAGCGGAGGGTCGCCGGGTTCCCAGCGACTCGAAGGCTGCCTCGATCACGCCCTTGGCGCCGAAGAAGTCCCACGGCTCGGGTGGCTCCTGCCAGTCACCTGGTTTCCGCATCCCGCCGAACACCGCCCCCAGAACGAGAGCCTCGCGCGGGAGCTTCTCATCAGAAGGCTCGTAAACGCGCGCTATCTCGAATAGGGCGACGTCCGTCTCGCGGTGCGCGACGTTGTGCGCACACGCCTTGAGGAGCGCCGGCATCAATGTGGTCCGCAAGGCAGTCTCGGTATCGAGCATGGGGTTCTCGAGCTCCACCGCCTGCCATGCAGGGTGATCCTCGCTAAGGGCGAGCTTTTCCAGATCCTCCCGGCCCATGAAGGAGCTCGTCCAGATCTCATGCAGACCCAGACCCGACAGGATCCGCCGCAGGGTGCGTTCCGCAATCGCTGAAGCGTCCAGACCGCCGGCGGGCCCGGATGGGAGCGTGTTCGGAAGCCGGTCGAACCTCAGCAAGCGGGCGACCTCTTCGATCAGATCGACCTCCCGCGTGAGGTCGGGACGGAACAGCGGGATCTCGACCTCGAGGCGTTCCGTGCGCTCCTTGACCTTCAAACCGATGGAGCGAAGCCGGGTCGCCTGATCGTCCATCGGGACGTCGATGCCCAGCAAGCGCGAGGTTCGACGCGGTCGCAGGGTGACCCTTGCGCGCTGCGGAGGGTGCGGATACACATCCGGCTCTCGGCGGGCCGTTTGTGCACCCGCCGTCTCGCAGATGAAGCGCGCCGCACGTGCCGCCGCGTAGGGCACGGCGTCGGGATTGGAGCCGCGCTCGAAACGCGCGGACGCCTCCGTCCGCAAACCGTGTCGCCGGCTGGAGAAGGCCACGGAGACCTTGTCGAAGGTGGCCGACTCGAGGAGCAGACGGCTCGTCTCCGGGCGCACCTCGGAGTCTTCGCCGCCCATGATCCCGGCGAAACCGAGTGGCTTCACGGGATCCGCTATGAGGAGATCGCTCGGGTCAAGGTCGCGCTCGACGCCGTCGAGCGTCTTCAGCCTCTCGCCCTCCTTCGCCCGGCGCACTACGATCGCTTGCTCCGCAACGAGATCCGCGTCGAACGCATGGAGCGGTTGTCCGGTCTCGATCATCACGTAGTTGGTCGCGTCGACGACGTTGGAGATCGGTCGAACCCCGGCCGCCAGGAGACGGGCGGCCATCCAGGCCGGTGAGGGCCCGACGGAGACGTTCTCTATGTAGCGGAGGAGATAGCGAGGGCATCCTTTGACGTCGAGCACGTCGACGGTCGCAGGGCACTCGATGTCGACGGTGGTGAGCCCGGCCTTGGGCACGTGCAGCTCCTTGTCCAAGAGAGCCCCCACCTCGCGTGCGATGCCGACGATGCTCATGCAGTCCGGGCGGTTGGGCGTGACCTCCAGCTCGAACACGATGTCATCGAGAGCGAGGACCTGCACCACATCTCGTCCCAGCTCGGCATCGGCGGGGAGCACCAGGAGACCAGAGTGATCCTTCGAGATCCCCAGCTCCGAAGCAGAGCACAGCATGCCTTTCGAGACCTCGCCCCGGATCTTGCGTTCGGTGATGGTCATCTCGGGAAGTCGCGACCCGACGCGAGCGAACGCGACTCGGTCCCCCACCGCGAAGTTCTTCGCACCGCAGACGACGCGCTCGACCTCCCCAGAACCCACGGTCACCTGGACAAGAGACAGCGTGTCGGCGTTCGGATGAGGGGTCACCTCGAGGACCTCCGCCACCACGATCCCTTCGATCGGCCCCGCCGGCTCGTGCACGGCCTCGACCTTGGTCCCGGACATGTCCAACTTCTCGCGGAGCTCTGCCGGTGTGACGTCTACGTCCACGTACTCCTTAAGCCAGCCGAGAGGAACCCTCACGCCATCCCACCGAACTGACGCAGCAACCTGAGGTCGTTCTCGTAGAAGCCTCTGATGTCCGAGACGCCGTGCGACAGCGCGGCGATCCGCTCGACTCCCATACCGAAGGCGAATCCCGTGTACGTCTCTGGGTCGATTCCGCACCACTCGAGGACGAACGGATCGACCATCCCGCAGCCCAGCACCTCGATCCAACCCTCGCCTTTGCAGATACGACAACCCGCCCCGCGGCACGTGAAGCACTCGACGTCCATTTCGGCCGAGGGTTCCGTGAAGGGGAAGAAGTGGGGCCGCAGTCGCACATCGAGGTCTTCGCCGAAGGTCGCGCGCGCGAATCTCTGCAGCGTCCCCTTGAGATCTGCCATCGTGATGCCCTTGTCGACGGCGAGCCCTTCCATCTGGAAGAACTGACTCGTATGCGTTGCATCCTGCGCGTCGCGCCGGTAGGTGCGGCCCGGAGCCACCACGTAGATCGGCGGCGGCTTCGACTGCATCACTCTGATCTGGACGGGCGACGTCTGCGTGCGGAGACATACCTCTTCATCCGTGCCCTTCACGTAGAACGTGTCGCTGGGAGAGCGAGATGGATGCTCGAACGGGGTGTTCAGCGCGTCGAAGTTGAGCGTCGAAAGCTCGGCCTCCGGTCCCTCCGCGACCGAGTAGCCCAAGCCGACGAAGATGTCGATCAGCGACCACAGCGTCCGCGTCAAGGGATGGATCGAACCGACCTCGTAATGGCGACCAGGCAACGTGACGTCGACGCGCTCTCGCTCCCAACGAAGCTTCGTCTCGCGTTCCTCGAAGACCGCCCGCTTGGATGCGATCGCTTCTTCGATGTCGGCCGAGACGCTGTTGGCGAGTTGCCCGAGATCCTTCCGCTCGGCGTCGTTCAGATCTTTGAGGCCGCTGCGTGCCTGCGAGATGGGGGATTTCCGGCCGAGGACTCTGGTGCGACCTTCCTCGAGGGACGCGATGTCGGTCGCCTCGTTCACGCGCTGCAGAGCCGCGGCGCGCTCCTTCTCGAAGCGTTCTCTCAGCTCCGAAGCGGTGGTCATTCCTCCCGACCCGACGCCGGCACCCTGACCACGAACGTCGAGCCTTGGTCCAGCTCACTCGACACTGTGATGGTTCCGCCGTGGGCCTGGATGAGCTTGCAACTGAGATACAAACCGAGCCCGGTGCCCGACGGCGTCGAACGTTGACCCGTTGGCCCGGGCCCCAGGAAGATCCCGTCTATCCGGTCGCTCGCGATCCCCACACCTTGGTCCTGCACCTCGACCACGACCTCATCGCCATCGGATCGCGCGGTCACCTTGATCGGGCCGTCTTCGGAGAACTTGATGGCGTTCTCGATGAGGTTCGAGGCGACATGGAGGAACCTTTCGGGATCGACCCAGGCGGTGAGACCGGCGGGAACGTCCAACGACACGCGCGTGGCTCCCTCCAGGCTCGCCCGATCCTCAAGGGCGCGTTCCGCGATCGGCGCGATCTCGACCGACGATCTGTGCAGCTCGAGCCTGTTCGATTCCAATCGCGCCAGGTCGAGCACCTCGGAGACGATGCGACCCATGCGCTCGGCGTCGCTGTGGATGACCCTAACCAGCTCGCGCCGCTGCTCGTCGGAGAATCGGTCCCAGCGCGAGACCAGCGTGGAGGAGAACCCCTTCACCGAAGTTAGCGGCGAACGGAGCTCGTGCGCGATCTTCGAGATGAGCTCGGCGAAGCTGACCTGATCAGTCATAGCCACCGAGGATAAACGGCGCGCCCGCGCTCAGCGCCGTTGACGTACCGCCTCGAAGAGAAGGAGCGAGCCGGCGATCCCGACATTGAGCGATTCGGCCGGCCCCGGCATGTCGATCGAGACGGTCTCATCCAGGCGGGAGCCGAACTCAGGAGGTATCCCCCACGCCTCGTTCCCCACCACCAGGGCCACCGGCTCCTTCAGGTTCGCCTCGAGATGTGACGTCCCGGCTCCGGCCTCGGCGCCCACCAGCTTCACTCCGCGGGCTGCGAGCGCCTCCCTCACCTCATCCAGCGAGGGGGCCACGACCAGGGGGGCATGGAAGAGCATGCCAGCGGTGGCGCGCACCGTCTTGGGGCCGAAGGGATCGACGCTGCCCTCGGTGAAGATCACCGCGCCCGCGCCCGCCGCGACCGCGCTCCGGATGAGAGTTCCTGCGTTGCCCGGGTCCCGGACGGCGACGAGAACGAGGGCCAGGTCCAGAGAAGCCGGGAGCCCCGACAGATCTGTCG
>JAXDJL010000056.1:0-5134 GCA_034665685.1 Actinomycetota bacterium
CGTTCATCGCGTCACCCTCATCCCCGGAGACGGGACCGGCCCGGAGATCGCCGAAGCCACCCGACGGGTCCTCGAAGCAACAGGCGTCAAGTTCGACTGGGACGTCCAGCATGCGGGCGTCGACGTGATGGAGGAGTACGGCACGCCGCTGCCGGATCAGGTCCTGGAGTCCATCCGGTCGACGAAGTTAGCCATCAAGGGCCCGATCACGACTCCGGTGGGGACCGGCTTCCGGAGCGTGAACGTGGCGCTCCGCAAAGAGCTGGATCTCTACATGTGCCTGAGGCCGTGCAAGTCGTATGCCGGCGTCCGGTCCCGCTACGAGGACATCGACCTGGTAGTCGTCCGCGAGAACCACGAGGACCTCTACGCCGGGATCGAGTTCGAGCAGGGCTCGCCCGAGGCTCGCAAGCTGATCGATTTCATCGCCGATCTCGGGGCTCGTCGTATCCGCGAGGACTCCGGCATCTCGATCAAGCCCATCTCGGTCTGGGGCACCCAGCGCATCGTGCGCGGCGCCTTCGACTACGCGATCAAGAACGGTCGTAAGAAGGTCACGGCGGTTCACAAGGCCAACATCATGAAGTTCTCCGACGGCCTCTTCCTGAAGACCGCCCGCGAGGTGGCTGAGGAGGAGTACTCGGACTCGGGGATCGAGTTCGAGGACCGCATCGTCGACAACATGTGCATGCAGCTCGTGCAGAAGCCCGAGCTCTATGACGTGCTGGTGCTCCCGAACCTGTATGGAGACATCGTCTCCGATCTCGGTGCGGGACTCATCGGCGGTCTCGGTTTGGCTCCCGGCGGCAACATCGGGGACGACGCCGCCGTGTTCGAGCCCACGCACGGATCGGCTCCTAAGTACGCCGGCCAGAACAAGGTGAATCCGATGGCCATGATGCTTTCCGGCGTCTTGATGCTGCGGCACATCGAGGAGCCCGGGGCCGCCGATCGACTGGAGAAGGCGATCAGCTCGGTGATAGCGGAGGGCAAGTACGTCACGTACGACATGAAGCCCTCGCGTGACGATCCCACCGCCGTCGGAACGGCCGAGGTCGCAGACGGGATCATCGAGAAGCTCGAGCTCGACACCCTCTAACCACCTACCAACGGAGGTACCGATGGCTAAGGTCACTGTTGTCGGCGCCGGCAATGTCGGCTCCAATACCGCTCGGCGGATCGCAGAGAAGGATCTGGCAGACGAGGTCGTGATGATCGACATCGTCGAGGGCCTCCCGCAGGGCCTCGCACTCGACATCAACCAGTCGGCCCCCACGGAGCGTTTCGAAGCACACGTCACCGGCACGAACGACTATGCGGACACGGCCGGCTCAGACGTCGTAGTGATCACGGCGGGGCTCCCGCGCAAGCCGGGCATGAGCAGGATGGACCTCCTCGACGCGAACTCCAAGATCGTCGGGGGCGTCACCGAGCAGATCGCAGAACACTCTCCCGAGACGATCCTCGTCGTCGTGTCGAATCCCCTCGACGAGATGACCTACCTGGCCTCCGTCGTTTCCGGCTTCCCGAAGGAGCGTGTCATGGGGATGGCCGGTGTACTCGACTCGTCGCGTCTTCGTTACTTCATCGCAGAGAAGCTGGGCGCGAAGCCGACCGAGGTAGAAGCGATGACCCTTGGTTCGCACGGTGACCAGATGGTGGCCATGCCGCGCCACGCGACGGTGAAGGGGAAGGCCCTTCCCGATCTGCTCGACGAGAAAGAGCTGCAGGAGCTATTCCAACGGACGCGCGATGGGGGGGCCGAGATCGTTGGCTACCTCAAGAAGGGCAGTGCGTTCTACGCCCCGTCCGCGTCATCTGCCGCGATGGTCGCCTCGATCCTCAAGGACTCGGGTGACGTCCATCCGACGTGCGCGTGGACGACCGGTCAGTACGGGATCTCCGACGTCTACCTCGGCGTGCCGGCGAAGCTCGGACGCAAGGGAGTCACAGAGATCGTCGAGCTTGATCTCAACGAGGACGAGCTTGCGCAACTGAGAGAGGCAGCCGAAGCGATCCGCACGAAGTGCGAGGAGCTCGACAAGGTTCGCTCTTCTTCGTAGTCAAGCGTTGGGGCGGCGGAGCTTGCCGGTTGCCGTTCGCTCTAGTTCCGTCACGATGTCTATGCGGCGCGGGCACTTGTAGTGCGCGGCTCGACGTCGCAGCCAATCGATCACCTCATCGGGCTCCACCGATTGTCCCTGCTGCAGGACGACTTGGGCGCGCACCTCTTGGCCCCATTCATCGTTCGGAACGCCGAACACGACGGCCTCGGCGATCGCGGGGTGCTCGGAGAGGACGAGCTCGACCTCTTGCGGGTAGACGTTCACGCCGCCGCTGATGATCGTGTCGTGCTTGCGGCCGGTAAGGAACAGGTAACCGTCGCCATCTAGCCAGCCCAGGTCGCCGACCGAGTAAGCACCGTCCTTCCACGCATCGGCGGTCTTCGACTCGTCGCGCCAGTAGGCGAAGCGCTCGGCGTCGGGATCGTTGACCCACACCTGACCCACCTCGCCTGGGGGGAGCGGCTTCGCATCGTCATCGAGGATCAGA
Organism: Actinomycetota bacterium; assembly: GCA_034665685.1. Classification (GTDB taxonomy): domain Bacteria; phylum Actinomycetota; class CADDZG01; order CADDZG01; family WHSQ01; genus JAUJNU01. The sequence goes on from JAXDJL010000056.1 coordinate 2,554, forward strand.
ATCTCGGCCCCCGGAGTGGCGCGCCCGACGCTTCCACGCTTCGTCAGCCATTCCTCGGCCGATATGCGCGTGGCCGGGCCCTCGGTCGATCCGTAGAACTCCCACACGGCGCGTGCGGGGAACGTTCTGAAGGTTGCGAGCTTTGTCTCCTCGGAGATGGGCGCTCCGGCGTGGGCGAGCAACCGCAAGGATGAGAAGGTGCGCCGACCGAGCTCGCGCGGGTCGAGTCGCAGGATGCGCTCGAGGTGCGTCGGCACCATGAACGTAGAGGTGATCGAGTGCCGATCCAGCGCGCCGAGCACTTTCGCCGGGTCGAAACCTTCCTGGAGAACGACCGAACCTCCGGCCTCGAGGGTCCGCATCGAGAAGCGATGCGGCGCGGAGTGACCAAGCGGGGAGCAAACGAGGTGCACGTCCCGGCTCACGATCCCCCAGAGGGCACGGAACTGCGCCGATCGGCGACGAGCCTCGGCATCGTCTGCAAGTGGCAGGAAGACACCCTTCGGCCGTCCGGTCGTGCCCGACGTGTAGTGCATCGGTCGGGTCCTTACGTGGTCGGAGATGTCGATCCGTTCTGCGCCGGCCACAGCGTCCTCGTACTCGTCCCCGAAGACGAGTGTCCTGTCGACCTGCGGGGGTCGTTCTCCGGTGCGGTCGGTGAAGAGGAAGCGCGCTCTGGAGTCCTCCAAGACGTAGGAGATCTCTGCCGGCTGAAGCAATGGGTTGACGGGGACGGGGATGACGCCCGCGCGCAACGCCCCGATCGTCACCTCCAGGTACTCGCGCCGGTTGGAAGCCAAGACCGCGATGACATCTCCCGGCCCGATATCGGAGGACCCGAGCAAGCCCGCAAGAGCGCGCTGACGATCGTCGAGCTCCCCGAACGAGACCGTGCCCCGATCGTCGGTGATGGCGACGGCGTCGGGGGAGCGTGCAGCCGCTCCCGCGATCCCGTCCGGCTCGCGGTCGGTCATTCCGATCCCCCGAGGTCGGGGTCGATCGAATCTTGCGCGAGGCCGCGCGCGAGCGGGGGCACGTACGTTTCGGGCTCCTTCGGGAGGCGCGCCCAAGACGGTGGTTCGGGATCGGGAACCGGTTGCAGCAACAGCCACCGCACCAGCTTGCCGAGTTGCCGGTAGTACCACGCCCACTGCGCGACGAGGATCGCCACGAACAACCACATGCTCGCCCGGCCCCCGGTAAGGAAGAACGCGGCCAACCCGTACACGAGCGTGAACAGGACGGCGAACGCGGCATTGCGCGCGAGGATCGCGATCATCGGCTCGTAAGCGGACGGCGGTGTGGGTCCGTCCGGCACGAGATGTTTCACCTTCTCGATCCTGAGAGTCGCGCCTGCATAGACCGCCTGCAGGAACGCGACCACTGCCAGAAGCCGGTAGATCCAATCTCCGGCCCACCCGGTAGCGGGTCGGTTGTGCTCTATCTGCGTTACAAGTGTTTCGGGCAGCCGGAAGAACGCGACGATGACGATGAGCGCGATGCCGCCCGCTACGAGGAATGCCGGATTGCGCCTTCGCGCCAACTCTGTCACCAGAGGAGCGTACGTCGGTAGCGCTCTCGGATTGATACCGTGGCACCCATGAATATGCGCCAGGCGATCCTGGCGGCGCTCCGGCGGGACCCAACCCTTGTCCCCAACATCACGGAATCGCTCCGCCAAAAGATCGAACAAGAAGAAGGCCCGATGCTGAGCGTGGTGCAGGCTGCGGAGGCGCTCGAGCCGATCATCGAGGACGCGCTGAAGAAGCGCCCATCGCGTCTGCGTAAATTCGGTCTCAAGAGCGCGCACATGCTTGCGAGTCTTGCGTTGGAGGACGACGAGTCGCAATCGAAACTCGCTCAGATCGCCAAGGGGAGCCACGTTGGGATCGTCTTCGTCGACGTTGCCGGGTTCACGGAGTTCACCGCCGAGAAGGGGGACGAGGCAGCGATCCAACTCCTGACCGAGCTCCAGAGGATGATCGATCGTTGCCTGAAGCCGCTGCGAGGCCAATGCGTCAAGCGTCTGGGCGATGGGTTCCTCTTGGCATTCCCATCGGCGTCGCAAGCGGTGCGCGGCGCAGCGAGCTTGAGGGACGTGGTCGTGCAGAGACGACAGAAGGACCCCAACTTCCCTGCGCGCCTTCGGATAGCGGTCCACGCGGGGGAGCCACTCGTCGAGCAAGACGATCTCCTGGGCCACGACGTCAACCTGACGGCTCGGATCCTCGACCACTGCCGGCCCGACGAGGTGGTTGTCTCGGATGCGGCGATGGAGCTGTCCGAACGCCGCTTGCGGAAGATCACATTCGACGACAAGCGCATCGTGAAGATCCGCGGGCTCTCTACGCCGGTGGCGATCTACTCGGTGATCCCCGCAGCAACGATCGAGAAGCTCGCGAGCCCGGCCCCCGATAGAGGAGACGAAGAGCCCCGATCTGTGCCGGGTTAGCCCACCATCTAACGGTCGAGTAGCTCGTACATCAAGACGGAGCCGACCTCGTGGAACAGCTCTCTGATCTTCGTGCCGCGGCTGCGATTGAGCTCCACGTAAGACGCGGGGCTCGTATACGTGCCGACG
>JAXDJL010000057.1:0-3585 GCA_034665685.1 Actinomycetota bacterium
GATCGATCCGATCAAGGTGACCGAGTATTCGATCGTTCTGTCCGCGGCCGCCCTGCCGCTCACGTACTTCCCGATCCTGGTCGTCGCTAACGATCCCCAGTACATGGGAGACATGGTGAATGGGCGCCTCTCGAACGCCATCGCAACGGTCTATCTGGGGCTGTTGCTCGTCGTGTCGGTCGCTACGATCCCCTTGATGATCTTCACGAAGGCGGGAAGCTGACGTGGCCGGACTGACCATCGACATCGCCCTCGACGTTCTCGACAAGCAGATAGTCGACAAGGACGGCTACATGGCCGGTCGCGTCGACGACCTCGAGTTCGATTGGGAAGAGGAGTCCGGCGCCCCTTACGTCACGACGATCCTCGCCGGCCCGGCGGCGTTGGCCGCGAGGTTCGGGGGACGTCTCGAAAGGCTGGTCCTCGCCGTTCACCGGCGACTTCACCCGGCTCCGGATCCGGCGTCGGCGCGCATCTCGTTCGGCGTCGTGAAGAGGGTCTCGGACCACGTCGAGGTCGCGGTGAGTCGAGACGACCTCGAGATCACCCGAGTTCACGATTGGGCGAGAGACCTCATCCGCAAGATACCGGGGGCCGAACGTGCGCCTGAGTGATCTTCTGGGAGAGGAGGTCTTCGACGTCGACGGTCGTCGCGTCGGGAAGGTGCACGACGTCAGGGTCGTGCAGGACGGACCCCTCATCGGCACGTTCGGGGCCGCTTTCCGGATCGATGGATTGATCGTCGGGAAGGGGAGCCTGGGAGCGAGGATGGGTTTCGACCGCTCCGAGATGAAGGGCCCGTACCTCCTGAAGGTCTTCTTCAACGCGCGACACGCCGGTACCAAGTACGTGCCGTGGGATTCCGTTGCCGCTATCGAGGAAGGAAAGATCTCGCTGAACCGCGTGGGCGGAGAGCTGAAGGAACCGGACGTCCTCAGCTCGAACCGGATGTCGTTCGCATGATGATCGCTTCAGAATCTGTTGCCAGGATGCCGATGATGAGACGGTGAAAGTGGGTCGAGGGATCAGAGTTATCGCCGCGGGCGTCGCGGTGGTGTGTCTCGGCGCGGTGGGCCCCTCGTCCGCCCTGCGCCTTCCCGCCGCTCGCAACTGTCCCGTGTTCCCCGACAACAACGTGTGGAACAAGCGAGTGGATCGTCTGCCGGTCGCTCGCAACTCCGACAGGATCATCCGCTCGATAGGCCTGTCGACCGGCCTCCACCCCGATTTCGGCTCCGGCCTCTACGAGGGCCGTCCCATCGGCATCCCGTACACGATCGTCGACGGGGGACAGAGGAAGCACAACGTGCGATTCACCTACGCGTCCGAGAGTGACGACGGGCCCTACCCGATCCCCAAGGACGTGAAGATCGAGGGCGGCCGCACCTCGACCGGCGACCGGCACGCGCTGCTTGTGGACAAGGACGCGTGCAAGCTCTACGAGCTGTACGCCCTCTACCCGCGCGACGACGGGGGCTGGCGCGCCGGCTCCGGCGCCATCTGGGATCTCCGTTCCAACAAGTTGCGCCCCAAGGGATGGACGTCCGCGGATGCGGCGGGCCTGCCGATCCTCCCCGGCCTCGCTCGCTACGACGAGGTCAAGAGGGGCAAGATCGATCACGCACTCCGGTTCACGGTTAGCGCCACGAGCCGCAAGTACATCTACCCGGCGCGCCATTACGCCAGCGACTCGGACGACACGTCTCTGCCCCCCATGGGCCTCCGCGTGAGATTGAAGAAGGGGTTCGACGTCTCCGGCTTCCCGTATCAGGCGCGCATCGTCCTCCGCGCGCTGAAGCGTTACGGGATGATCGTCGCCGATAACGGCTCGGACTGGTACATCAGCGGCGCACCGAACAAGAACTGGAACAACGATGCTCTCCACGCCCTCGGTGCGGTGGAGGGAAGGCACTTCGTGGTGGTGAATACCAGCAATCTTCGCCCCTGAGCCGTCTCCTCGGACGCCCGATCCGGCGGGAACCCATCCGGGGCCGCCGGACGTCTGAAGGGACATGAGGCTGAAGAGGGCTTTCGTGGGGGCGATAGGCGCGGGCGTCCTTCTTTTGCTTGGTGGTTGCAGCGCCGATGCGTCCCAGGAGGGGCCGGTGGTCGTCCTTCGCATCGAGCATTCGCGCTTCATCCCGGCCCACCTCGAGGTGGAGCCCGGGTCGACCGTCACGTTCGTGGTGGCGAACGGCGACCCGATCGATCACGAGCTGATCATCGGAGACTAAGAGGTTCAAGACGTGCACGAGAAGGGGACCGAGGCGCACCACGGTGCCCGGCCCGGAGAGATCTCGATCCCCGCCGGCCAGCGTCGTTCGACCACCTTCACGTTCGGCGACGGGGGAGAGCTCATCTACGGCTGCCACGTCCCGGGCCATTACGCCTTCGGCATGCGGGGGATCATCGACATCCGCTGACGTAGTGTGCTCCGGTCATCCTCGCGGACGAAGGAGCCCACTTGGCGGTTCAAGCAACATCGGCGCAGGCGCGCGACGACGCCCCCGTCATCGCGACCTCCGAGCTGACGAAGGTCTACAAGACCGCACGCGGCTCCCTCACCGCGGTGGATCATCTGGATCTCGAGGTGCAGCCCGGCGAGATATTCGGATTGCTCGGCCCCAACGGCGCGGGGAAGACAACCACGGTGGGGATGCTCACGACGCGCGTCGTGCCCACCAGCGGAAGCGCTTTCATCGGAGGCGTCGACGTCGTCGCCCGCCCGACGCTTGCCAAGCAGTTGATCGGCGTCGTCTCCCAGTCGAACACGTTGGACCGCAGCGTGAGCGTTCGCGAGAACCTTTACTTCCACGGCCGCTACTTCGGCATGTCGGCGCGGGACGCGCGTGGAGCGGCCGACGAGACCCTCGAGAAGTTCAACCTGAGCGAGCGCGCGAACGATGATGTCGAATCCCTGTCGGGAGGGATGGCGCAGCGTCTGATGCTTGCCCGCGCGATCCTGCACCGGCCCCCGATCCTGTTCCTCGACGAGCCGACGGCGGGACTGGACCCCCAAAGCCGGCTGTCCCTATGGGAGGTGCTCGGCGAGCTGCACGCGGAGGGCCAGACGATCCTTTTGACCACGCACTACATGGAGGAGGCGGATCAACTCTGCGATCGCCTCGCGATCATGGATCACGGTCGTTTGCTCGCTCTCGACACCCCGACCGAGTTGAAGCGCGGGGTGGGGGCCGACACCGACGTCAAGGTCACGACGGAGGGCGACCCGGCGGCACTTGCTCTGCACCTCGAAACGATGCAAGGCGTTACGAAGGTCCTCCGCGTCGACGAAGTCGTGCACGTCTACCTCAAAGGTTCCAGCGGTGTCGTCCCGCGACTCGTGGAGTTCGCCGAGGACGGCGGCTTCGGGCTGACCGACCTCTCCGTAACCGAGCCCACACTTGAGACGGTTTTCATAGAGCTGACGGGCAAGGAGCTCCGGGAATGAGTACTGCGACCACGCTCGCTCGCACGCGTCCGGAACGGGCGGCGTCCTTGGCCGCATTCGGCGGCCTCCTCTTGAGGGACCTCTCGGTCCTGAGGAAAGGGCTCGGGTCCTTCGTGATCAGGACGATCATGCAG
>JAXDJL010000058.1:0-3432 GCA_034665685.1 Actinomycetota bacterium
AGGACAACATCCAGATCGTCGTCCCCACGACCGCCGCCCAGTACTTCCACATGCTGCGCCGCCAGATGCACAGGAGCGTCCGCAAGCCGTTGGTGGTCATGACGCCGAAATCTCTGCTTCGTCATCCCGCCGCGCGCTCATCGGTCGACGAGCTCACGAGCGGGAGCTTCTTGGAAACCATCGACGATCCCAGCATCACGAACAACGACGAGGTTCGCCGACTCGTGTTCTGCAGCGGCAAGATCGCATACGGCCTCCGGGAGAAGCGCGACGAGATGGAGGTCCCGATCCCGATCGTCCGGGTCGAACAGCTCTATCCGTTCCCCCTCGAGCAGGTGCTGGACATCGCTTCCCGTTATCCGAACCTCGAGTCGGTGTGTTGGACCCAGGAGGAGCCCGAGAACATGGGGGCGTGGACTTTCGTGTTCCACAAGTTGGCCGGACGGCTACCGGATGGCGTCGAGCTTACCTACTCGGCCCGCGTCGAGAGCGCCAGTCCGTCGACGGGAAGCGCGAAGATCCACGAGCAGGAACAACAGGAACTGATCCAGAAAGCCCTTACGACTTAGGTCCGACAACTCCCGCGTCGCGCGCCGCCCGCACCGTTTGTGCAAGCGTTTCCAGTGCGTCGTACATCGGTTGCCAGCCCAGCTCCTCCTTGGCCTTGGAGCAATCCATCAACACCGGTACGCGTATCGCGTTGAGCCATGCGGTCCGGGCCGGCATCAAGGGGAGCCGGGAGACGATGGACACCGTCGCGTCGACCGCCAGCTCCGGGACCGGAAGCGCGTACCAGCCGAGAGCGCGCGCGAGATCCGTCGTGGTGATGTCACCCTCGCCCGCGAGGTTGTAGGTGCCGGGTTTGCCCTTACCGGTGACAGCCGTGACGAGCGCGGACGCGACGTCGTCTTCATGCACGAGCTGGAACGGGAGGCCGGGATCCGGGATCACCGGCTTCACGAGAGGCATCGAGCCGAGCAACTTCATGAGAGGCCGCGGAAGCTTCTCGCCGATCTGCACGTACGGGATCTCTTCGATGAGCGACAGGGCGGTCGGGCCCGCGACGATGCAGGGACGGAACACGTAAGTGTCGATGGGATCGGCGAGGACGAGACTCGCAAGCATCGCTTCGACTTCCGCCTTCTGCGCGGAGTAGTAGTGACCCTCTGTGCCGCGCGCCGGGACGTCCTCGGTGAGAAGGTCGGGGTTGTCGTCGTAGAACCCGTACGCGGCGACAGAAGAGGTGTAGATGAGACGCTTCGCACCGGTGGCGATCGTCGCTTCGAAAACGTTGCGGGATCCCTGCAGGTTGACGTTGCGGCTCTCTTCGTCGCTCCCGAAGATGAGGAACGCGAGATGCACCACGACGTCGGCCTCCGCGACCAACTGGTCCACGGACCCTCTGTCGAGGATGTCGCCGCGCTGGTATTCGGTCTTGAGCCATCCCTCGCTCTCGGGCTCGAAAGGGCTCCTCGCCATCCCGATGATCCGCTCCACCTGAGGGCTCTTCTCGAGAGCCGAGATGAACGCTTTGCCGATGTCGCCCGTCGGCCCCGTCACGGCAACGGTGAGGTTCGTCGTCTTTCCTTGAGGCATGGACTTCCCTTAAGTAGATGGACTCAGCCCGCAGCCTAAGATGCCGACATGCTCAACAAAGCACCCCGTGGCTGAGACCTCGGTTCTGCCTCGGGTCCTGGCGGATCTCCGGGACGAGCATCGATCGCTGGACGCCATCGTGTCGTCTCTGGACGAGGCTGCGTGGGACAAACCCACGCCGGCCGAGGGGTGGAGTGTCCGCGACCAGATAAGCCATCTCGCTTTCTTCGATGAGGCCGCCGCTGAGGCCGTTTCCGCTCCGGACCGTTTCATCGGAGGCCTCGACGCCATCGCGCGCGATCCGGTCGCGTTCATGGAGGGACCACTCATCAAGGGCCGCGCCGGCTCGACGAACGACGTCCTGGGATGGTGGCGGGGGGCGCGCGCGGCGATGCTGGACGTCTTCGAAACGGTGGACCCGGACGTGCGCGTCCCTTGGTACGGCCCCCCGATGAAGCCGGCATCGTTCATCTCAGCGCGGCTGATGGAGACGTGGGCGCACGGCCAGGACGTAGCAGACGCCTTGAGTGTCGTGAGGCCTCCGACGGATCGTCTGAGGCACATCGCGTACCTGGGATTCAGGGCGCGCCCTTATAGCTACGCGGCCAACGGTATGACCCTTCCGGATGCGGGTGTGCGCGTCGAGCTGCGCGGCCCCGAGGGCGACGCGTGGACCTGGGGCGAGGGCGACTCCGTCGTGAGCGGCGATGCGATCGACTTCTGTCTCGTTGTCACGCAGCGGCGTCACCTGCAAGACACGAACGTCCGGACGGTTGGCGATGCGGCGCGCGAGTGGATCTCGATCGCGCAGGCTTTCGCCGGGCCCCCAGGAGCGGGACGCCGACCGGGCCAGTTCCCCAAGCGAGGAGCGGCTACGGAGTGAGGTGGATCCCATTCCCGCTGGGTTTGTTCATCGTCCTCGGGACCGCCGGCAGCGTCATCCGCACGCTCATCCTTCCGCGCGGGTTGACCTCTCACCTCGCGGCCGTCCTAGAGAGAAGGATCGTCGGAAGCATCTTCCTGTTCACCGCCGATCGCTTCGAGAGCTACGAGACGAAGGACAAGATCCTTGCTCTCAGCGGCCCGATGTCTCTCCTCGTGCTGCTGGTCGGCTGGATAGCCCTCTTCCTCTTCGGCTTCGCGCTGATGCTGTGGCCGGCGGAGCATTCGACCTTCGGGCAAGCGCTCCGAGAAGCGGGCTCGTCGCTCTTCACCCTGGGCTTCACGGGATCCGACGGGGTGCTGTCGACGACGATCGCGTTCGTTGCCGCGGCGACCGGGTTGGTCGTGGTCGCCTTACAGATCGCGTACCTCCCGACCCTCTACTCCCAGTTCAACCGGCGGGAGGCGCTTGTCACGTTGCTTCAGAGCCGCGCCGGCGCTCCCGCGTGGGGGCCGGAGATCCTGATCCGCGCTTACACCGTTGGTTTGATGGACAGCTTGGCCCCCATGTACAGCGAGTGGGAGCGTTGGGCCGCGGAGGTGGCGGAAAGTCACACCAACTATCCGGTGCTCGCATGGTTCCGCTCACCTCATCCCTTGAGGTCCTGGGTTCTCAGCCTCCTAGCCGTGATGGACTCCGCAGCGCTCTATTCGTCGGTATCGCCTAGTGATGCCCCGATCGAAGCGCGGCTCGCGATACGGATGGGCTTCACCTGCCTGCGAAACGTCGCGGAGGTGCTGCGCGTCCCGTACGACCCCGACCCCTTCCCGGACGATCCGATCGAGTTGACGTTCGAGGAGTTTCACGGTGGCGTGCATCGGTTGGAAAGCGTCGGTTTCCCGATGGAGAGGACGCCCGAAGAGGCGTGGACGCACTTCAAGGGTTGGCGCATC
>JAXDJL010000059.1:0-3424 GCA_034665685.1 Actinomycetota bacterium
CAAACAGGGCTGGCCGCCCCTCGCGTCGAATGAAATAGGTGACTCCCGTCGAATCGCGCATGGGTACGACCGCTTCTGGGCATGGAGGACCAATGGCTGCCGTGAGATCACTCCGGATGACAGTGGCTCTCGTGGCCGTCGCCACGCTGGCGGCGCTGCTCGTGCCCGCGCCCGCCGAAGGCTCCCTCGGCCCCTACTCCGGCGGGCCCACCCACTACTTCACGAGCAGCGACGGCGACGACATCGCGCTCACGGTGGTGCTGCCCGACGGATACAAGAAGGGAAAGCGCTACCCCACCATCCTCGAGATGGCCGGCTACGAGAACGGGTCCTCGAGCGCAGACGGCCGCACGATGCTGGGTCAGACGAAGGACTTCATGTGCGGGTTCGGCTCGCCGGAGCAGTGTCCCGAGGAGGAACCACCGCTGGCCGACGATAGCCATCACGGGACCTCCGCCTTCCGCTACGACCAGGACTACGTGAGCGTCCACGCGAGCTTGCCCGGCACGGGCTGCTCGTCCGGCGAGTTCTCGCTCTACAGCCGTCAAGATGCGAAGGCCGGCGCGGAGCTGATCGATGAATGGATCCCGAAGCAGGATTGGTCGAACGGCAAGGTCGGCCTCTTGGGTCATTCCTACAGTGGCGCGACCGCGATGCTGATCGCGTCGCACCAACCGAAACACCTCGTTGCCATGACCGTGTCGGGGTTGATCGACGACAACTACCGAGGCATCACTTTCCCCGGCGGTGTGTTCAACACCCTGTTCCCGCCACTTTGGTACCTCGGGATCCGCAACGCCTATCACGTCGTCGGCGGCAGCGTCCAGGGCGTTGCGCGGAACGTCGACCACGAGAACGGACAACGTTGCGCAGCGAACACGGCCACGCACACGATCGATATGAACAACGATCCCATCGTCAATGGGCTCTCATCGCAAGGTTTGGATTCGGATTACTGGCATCGCGTCTCGCTGATCAGCTACATCGATCGGATCAATGTGCCCATCCACATCACCGGCATGTTCAACGACGAGCAGACTGGGGCCAGGGGCACGTCTCATCTGTGGGAGAAGCTTCCAACGGGGCTCCCCAAACGACTCCTTCAGTCGAATGGCAACCACGACACCAACGTGATGGCGCGCGAGACGTGGGCGGATCGCAAGGCGTGGATGGACTATTGGATGCGCGGCGTGCGCCCTGCGGCGAGCTGGGGCATGACCACCCCAAAGGGAAAGATCAAGCCCGCCTCGGTGCGAACCTTGTTCGAGCTCCATCCGAACGAGCGAGATGAGCTCGTCTCCAACGGTCATTACGACGCGACGGGTTGGCCGCTCGACGGGACGACCTGGAATACCTATTTCCTCTGCGGTGGGAAGACGCTGTCATCCGACCAAGCCAAGTGCGAAGAGGGATCGGACAGTTACCTATCGGGAACGAGACGCCAATCGTGGCTGTTCCAGGCCGGCTCCGATCTCGGCCCTCCCGTCACCAGCGAGGACGGTCCGGATCAGGTGTTCCTGCGGGGGCCGGTCGTCGGCCCGCACGACACGTGGGCCATCGCCGGCCCGATCGTCGCGGACCTGCGCATGTCCGTCACCGGGAACAACACGGACCTGTTCGTTCAGGTGGCCGACCTCGACACCAAGAGCAAGGAATTGAAGTTCCTGACGCGCGGCTGGCTGAAGGCGAGCCACCGCGCCGTCAATGAGGCAAAGAGCGACTTCTCAGACGTCGATCCTTCGAACCCTCACTTCATGTACCGGCCATTCCGCAATCACACCGAGCCCGTCAACGTGACGCCCAATGAACCGGTCGACTACAAGGTCGAGGTATGGCCGACGGCCCACGTGTTCAGGCCCGGTCACCAACTGGTCGTGGTCGTCACCGCGCCGCCGGCGATCGACAGCAACTACTCGTTCGCCGCGCAATCGAACCAGCCGGCGTCTGTCAACACGGTCATCTACAACGATCCCAAGTACCCGTCACGGATCACCTTGCCGGTCATTCCAGTTGGACAGATCGCCGACCTAGGCGCCACCGGCCCGGGATGCGGCGACTATTGGCAGGTTCGTTGCACGACCCTGCGTAACTAGCAAGACGCACCTTTCTCGGAGCCGCGATGGGCCCGCAGCGCTAGATGTCAAAGGCGGTCGAGCGGCGGCTAAGGTTTCCACGTGGCGGAAAATGAACTCTCGTTCAAGGATCCTCACCGGCGCCAGACGGTAGTCCTGAAGACGCTGCCTGTGGACAGTCTGGGCGTCGTCGAACATCAGCGCAAAGCGCGCCCGGCCCACACGGCCAACCTCGTTGCCTCCATCGAACGCATCGGCTTCATCGTGCCGCTCGTCGCGATTGAAGAGCCGGGTGATGGCAAGCCTCGGTACCTAGTCATCGACGGCCAGCACCGCTTGCAGGCAGCTATCGAGATCGGTATCCGCAAACTGCCGGTGCTGGTCGTGCCCGCTCGTCTCGCGCCTCGCATGATGAACCTCAACGTCGAGAAGGATCTCAACATCAGAGAGAAGGCGGTCGTTTCTCTGGGCATCTATCGCTCCTTCTTGGAAACGCAGCCGGATCAAAAGGAGAACGATTCAGAGTTAGAAGAGTCCATCGAGCGCGCCTACTACGTGACGTTGGGTTTGGCGTACGAAGGTCCGGGCCGCCTCGCCGGCAGCGCCTTCGAGCCCCTGCTTAAGAAGTGCGATCACTTCATGAGACGAACCTTAGGAAACGCCTACCCGGCGCGAGAGGAACGAGCGAAGCGAGTGTTGGAGACGAACGCACTCGTCCAAGAAGTCATCGTCAAGGCCAAGGAGATGGGGGCGTTCCACCAGTACTTCCAATATCAACTCATCTCACACATCGATCCGTTCAAACGGAAGCGAGGCCGTCAGAACTTCGACGAGCTCTTCGACAAGGCCACAGCGAAGCTCGAGAAGCTCATCGAGGAGCCCGACCGCATCAGAAGACTCGGCGGCGACTGAACGCCGCGACCGTCGCGGGCGTTTGGGCGGTCGCTCCCCAGCGTAGGCAACCGGGTGCCGGTGCTTATCGTCCAAAAGGATGATGAGAGTGATTCGCGTGATCGGTGCGGTTGCTGTGCTGCTTCTCCCGAACTGCGGGAACAAAGGTTCGACTCCGCCCGTGGCCGCTGAACAGCACGCTCGCGCATCAGGTGTGATCGCGTTTGATAGATGGGGGCCGCGCAGCGGGCTCCACGTCATGAACGCTGGGGCCAGCGAGCCTCACCGGATCCTGGACTCGGAAGGACACGTTGTAGGTCGGCCTGCGTGGTCCCCCGACGGAACAAGGATCGCTTTCCATGGCGCGGCGGAAGACCTCAACGATGAAGGTGGCGCGCTCTACGTCATGAACGCGGACGGATCCGATGTTCAGTTCCTCACTCCAGGTGGCAGCAGTCCGG
>JAXDJL010000060.1:0-5061 GCA_034665685.1 Actinomycetota bacterium
CACCCGAACAGCCGTCGCAGCAACCGCGACGAGAACGAACGCGAGGATAAGAACGTTGCTTGTCGCCTTGAGCCACAACGAGGAACGAACAGACAAGTTATGCCGAAGTCTGTGGATCTAAGAGCCCCTCTTCCTTAGTCGAATGCACGACACGCCCAGTCGAGCGCTGTTCCAGCAAAGTGCTCCCTCATCCTTGAGGGCAATGCTGACACGCAGTTGCTGGAAGAACTCCCGGCTGGCGAGCTCACGCGAGTAACAGACGGGTAACAACCCCCACGGTCCCCAGCGTGCTTCGATGTTCTTCGGTGTGCGTCGAAAAGGACGCCTGATCAGCTAGAACTCGAAGAACAGCTGGTCGGGGTGCACACCACGGCCGGACTCATAATCCGTTGGTCGCAGGTTCGAGCCCTGCCGCCCCCACGTCTGTTCTTGCTGGTCAGATGCGTTGACCGTGATTGTCGGCGGCGTTTCTCCGTCAAACCCGCGCGCCGGGTAAACCAAAAGGCCTCCGGCAGACTCTAGGAGTAGGAAACCGAGCGCCCGCAAGGGGGAGCGATGGAGGGGAGGTCCTTCGAGGCTTTTTACCGCGCCTCGTTCCCCAAGGTTCTGGCCGCTACTAGAGCCTTTTGCGGGGAGCCCCACCTCGCTCACGACGCCACGCAGGAGTCCTTTGCCCGGGCTTTCGTTCGGTGGCGCAAACTGCGGGATCAGGCTTGGGTGGAAGGGTGGGTCGTGACGACGGCCTTGAACTACTGCCGAAAGAACGCTGCCTCTGCTTCACCCATCACCCTTGATGCTTCTTTCGAGCTCTCACGCGACGACCATCTCGATCTTTTGAGCGCTCTTCGGAATCTTCCGGATCGACAACGTCAGGCGGCGGTGTTGCACTACATCGTTGACTGTTCGATCGCCACGGTGGCCTCTCTCATGGATCTCTCCGAGGGGGGAGTGAAGGCTCATCTGTTCAAGGCTCGTAAGGCTCTGCGCACATCCATGGAGGTGGGACATGTCTGACGACATCCGTGCTCGACTCGAAGCGGAACTCTGCCGAGAGAACGGGACTGTGACGGGGACGGAGTCAGACGTCGCCGCTGTCCTACGACGCGGCGCTCAGCTGCGTTTCCGTCGACGCCTGGCGATTATGGCGGGGACGATGGCGTTGGTCGCTGCGGTCGCGGTTTCGGCTGTTGCGATCCCACGAACCCACACCACAGCCCCCGACACCGATGTCGCGGCGGCCCAGACGTCGGACGGGTGCTCGCCCGACGTAGGCCCGATCACTGAAAGCCGGAGTTTCACTCCCTATGACGCGCGGCTCAGCCATCTTCCTGATAGCGCTATTGCGTCCCTTGGTCACGCCGATTCGTCAGATGAGCGGATTGATGGACTACCACTCCGGTGGTCAGCTGGCGACGGAGACCGCGCCTTCTACCGTTATTTCCAAAGAGATGAGATGGACCGAGGCGAAACGGTGGCTGATTTCATGGCTGCAGGTGGGATACAGCTCGACCGCGATGCGGTCGCTGACGGGGATCCCTACACTGCGGACGACGTCATTGCACAGGTGGGGGAGCGTGCGGTCAAGGTGCAGATCGGAGATTATGACGGGGCGCTCGTGTGGGCCGATCCCGAAAGTAATGGGGCGCGACCTCACAATGTCTACTGGTCTGATGGAACCTACAACTACACGCTCAGGGCAGTTAGGGGCCCCCAGAGGATGGTGCAGCTGGCACGAGAGTATGTCTGCGGAGGGTAGATGAGGGTTTGACCTTAGCTCCGCGGGGCACGTCGCCAAGGTAACCAAGCCCACCATAGAGGGTTCGGGTTCGTCCTCGGACGGTTCTTCGGCTGCGTAAGCCCGATTCATGAAGGGGCGTCTGGTTAGCTAGGCGCCCCTCTTCCCGTTCTTTCTCGCCGACCGCACTCACTTCCATGCGGCCCAGCTTCGCGGTACGGTCATGGGCCATTCCCGTCTGAAAGGAGGTCGCCGCCATGCCACGCCGCCACGAGTTCGACGACCTCCCATCCTTTCGAGCGTTCTAGCAAGCGTCGCAAGGGATTCCCGTCCGAGACGCGCGTCAAGCGCGGCCAGCGCATCGTGCGCGGGGGCAAGCTCCTCGAGGAGAAGCTTGGCCGCAACGATCCCTGTCCGTGCGGCTCCGGAAAGTCCTTTCAAGAGGTGCTGTCTCAGCAGTGGACGCTTTTGACGGGAGCCAGCGAGACCACTACTTCCGAAACTGAAATCGGTCTACCGGTCGAGAGCAGAGCCGCCTCACGGGCGGCTCTGCTCGGGTGCCAAAAGGCCGGGAGGAAGGTCGGGAAGTTCGTCGAGGGCGTCGATCTGAGCAGAAGCGTCTGCTGCTTCAGGCCACTTCCACCGGCCCCTGCGGCGGCCGCCGGGTAACCCCTCATCACCCGGCACTTGGGGAGCCCGGCTTCGGGCGCTCCTTTCGCGTGCAGAAGAACTCAGGCGTCCAGGCCCCGCCGGCTCCCGATCCCGCTCTCGTAAACCGTTTCTATGACCGCGTGGAGTTATAGCGAACCCTCACGGCGGCTCAGCTTCGTAGTCTCAACGTGCAACTCGCCCCACCGACACGTACCTTCAACCGACGGCGGACACCGCGCCACAAAGCGAAAAACCGACCTTGTGACGGTCGATCGATATGGAACGGGCATCGCGCTATCCTCGAGTGCATGAGGGGAAAGTGGTGGAGCACCTCTGCCTTGCTCGGCGGAGGATTCACTGTCGTCATGACGACCCTCAATACTCTTCGAGAGCCCTCACTAGAAGTTTTCCTCGTCACCTTGGCGCTCGGCTCCATGATCACTTTCGTCGGCCTTGGTCATGCAGCGAGGCAGCCCGGAGGACCTTGGTTCGACGATCGACTTCACTAGACCGACGGCTCGTCGGCACCGGGCTCGTCGTCGGGCCAGCTGTTCTGGCGCTGAGGCACTTACGCTTCCAGCGTGAACCGCCGCGTGATCGCTGGAGTTGTCCTCCTTTCGACCTGGGCCTCAAGCTGTACGGGGCCGATGGCACCGGCGGAGCGCCAGGTCGCAACGTCAGTTCGCTCAACGGCGACGACTCCACCCGTCACACCCGACCGCCGGAAGGTTCGGCTCGTTCGATGGGGAGGTCCGGTAGAGGGCTTGTTCTTCCACCCTCTGGTCTTGCGGCCGAAGCTCGCGTTCACGAGCGATCGTCTCGGGCGAGGATTCCAGGACTATTTCATCACTGCGAGGGAGTTTCGGTCGATCCTTCAGGGGTTGTGGAGGAAGGGATGGACCTTAGTTGATCCGCATCGCGTGGCTGCGGGTCGCGTGCGCGTGCCACCTGGCCGTAAGCCGTTGATCTTGTTCGAGGACGACGTGAACTACTACCGTTACTTTCGTGGACGTGGCTTAGCGTCGCGCTTAGTACTCGATGGAGACGGCGACATTCGAGCTGAGCACCTCAAGGATAAGACCGCACACTTCACCTCAGCGGACATCGTTCCCCTGGTGGACGAAGCTGTCCGTCGTCACCCGGAGTTCTCTGCTCGCGGGGCGAAAGGTGTGCTCGCACTGACTGGTTACGACGGTCTTTTCGGGGAACGTCATCTGGGGCGCCGTCCAACCGCGAGAGGGCGCGTGCGCGAACTAGACAAGCGCCTCCGCGAGACAGGCTGGTCGATAGCCAGCCACACCTTCGGACACATCAACTTGGGGGAGGCTTCGGTGACGACGATAGCTCGTGACACGGCTCGTTGGGAGAAGGTGACTGAGGACGTGATCGCCCCTACCGACATGCTCGTGTATCCCTTCGGTTCCAGACCAACATCCGATGGTCGCGCGTTCTTGCTTCGTCACGGCTTCCGCGTCCAGTTCGATATCGATGTTCGCCCCGAACGAGTGGTGGAAGACGGGGTCGTCCTGATCAGCCGCCGCCACGTCGACGGTCTTGCCTTCCAGCACCCACGCCGGCTCGCTCGCTTCTTTAGCGTCAGGCGAGTTCGGGACCCTCGACGCCCTCGGTAGATATCGGCAAGCACGGTTTCGAGGTCCTCGGGCGGGGAGTTGCAACTGGTGCTGCGTTCCGCTGCCGCGAGCGATCCGGACGTCGCCGAGCTGTGGGAAAGCATGTTGGAGGAACGCCTGGTCGGTATGTCGGCCTTCACGCGCCATCTCTTCGACGGCGGGTACCTGCGCGATGAGATCACGTTCGAGTCGGCTAGAGACGTGATGTGGACTTACAACTCGGTGAAGATGTACGACCTTCTCGTATTGAAGCGTGGATGGAAGCCGGAGACCTACGGTCGATGGATCGCAGAAGCCATGATCGCGGCCCTCTTACGCTGAGCTCTATGGCGGATACTTACGGCCACTTCAGCACGCGCCTTCTCCTTCGACACGGACAAATGGGAGCGAGCGTAGCTATCTGAGCAGGCTCCATCACAGGCTTAGGCTGACGTCATGGACGTCCGCGCAGTCGATCCGCGCACGGCCGAGAGGGAGGAATACAACCCCGACTACCGCGTGTACTTCTGGGAGCGAGATTCCGATTCCGATATTCCTGCCGAACGCGTTGGCTACACGTCTTACGAGTACGAGCTAAACGGTGCCGCCGAGAACGGCGTAAACGGTGAACGTGCGGTTTGGGCCGGCGTTCTCCTTGGCCCAAGCGAGCACCTCACGTACGTCGATTCCCAACGCGTCGCCATCGACGTAGGCGATGCTGGTTCTCCCTCGACAAATAAGCACCGGATCCGACTTCACGAGATCCACCAGAGTTCCTGCAGTTACGCGAATGCCGTGTCGGTGGGCCCGTAGACCTCCGTCGGATTGACGATCACTACCTCCTGCCCGCGAGCAACCGCTTCTTTGCACAGGTCCTCGGCCCTGTGCTTGAAATGAAGACGACCTTCAGTTTGCCGAGGTCAAGAGCGGCCTCGAGAATGTTTCTCGTCCCACCGAGCACCAAATCCTCCATCTCCGGGGAGTCGATGAGATCCCATGAACTCGGGCCTTGCGAATTGGATCACCGCGTCACATCCCGCCATACCCTGCGGATCTGCCTGGTGT
>JAXDJL010000061.1:0-2829 GCA_034665685.1 Actinomycetota bacterium
GCCCGCTACAGCGATTGGGTCGATCGCTACGTGGCGGCGTGGAACTCCAACGATCCGGCCGAGATCGCAGATCTCTTCACCGACGACGCGCGCTACTTCGACACGCCGATCGATGAACCGTGGGTCGGCAAGAACGAGATCGTGAAGGAGTGGCTGGCCCGAAAGGACGAGCCGGGGGACGCCGAGTTCTCCTACGAGATCATCGTGGCAACGCCCGACATCGGGATCTTGCGCGCAGAGACGAGATATCTCACCACCGGCACTGATTACGCGAACCTGTGGGAGATACGACTCGATGCGTCCGGCGCCTGCCGCGAGTTCGTCGAGTGGTACATGGAGCGAAAGCAGCTCTAGGGCCTCCCCCGGCCCTTCTTGTCACAGGTCGCCGCTAGCTTGTCCCTCGAGGTCGCGCTTTCGGGTCGGGATCGGATGGATCCTTGCTCGCCAAAACCACATCGGTAGCCATCATCGGGACGGACGCCCGTCTCGTCGAGGTCGAGGTCAATCAGAGCTCCGGCGTTCCCACCTTCGCCATCGTGGGGTTGCCGACGAAGTCCGTGCGCGAGGCGGAGCACCGAACCTGGTCGGCACTGGCTGCTGCGGGGGAGGAGCTGAAGCGATCCAAGATCGTGGCCAATCTCGCTCCCGGCGGCCTCCGTAAGGAGGGAACCCATTTCGATCTCGCTCTCGCGATCGGGGTGTTATGCGCACACGAGAAGATCGCTCCCGACCGCATCGAGGGTTGGATGTTCCTCGGTGAGCTGGCGCTCGACGGGTCGGTGCGGGCGGTGCGGGGGACTCTCGCGGCTGCCATGGAATGCCGGCGCGCGGAACTGCGGGGGCTCATCTGTCCAACGGGAAACGCGGCAGAGGCGTCCCTCGTCGATGGCCTCGAGGTGGTTCCCGTGTCCGATCTCGGCGAGTGCATCCGGATCCTCAAGGGAGCCGCGGAGCCGGCACCGATAGCGGAGTACGAAGCCGCCTGCTACGACGAAGGCGAGGACCTGAGAGAAGTGCGCGGTCATCCACAGGCCAAGACCGCGATCGAAGTCGCGGCGGCGGGCGGCCATCATCTGCTGCTCGTCGGTCCCCCAGGATCCGGGAAGTCGATGCTGGCGCGACGTCTGGCGACCGTGCTCCCGGCGATGGATACCGAGGAAGCACTAGAGGTGACGCGCATCCATTCCGTCGCGGGATTGTTGCCTGAAGGTTCCTCGCTCGTGAGCCAGCGGCCCTTCCGCAGGCCTCACCATCACATCTCGTTGTCCGGTTTGGTCGGGGGTGGCACCGGGGTCGCTCACCCGGGTGAGATCAGCCTGGCTCATCACGGGATCCTCTTCTTGGATGAGATCGCGCTCTACGGCGGGTACATCCTCGACAGCCTTCGCACTCCGCTCGAGGAGGGGATGGTGCGGATCGCCCGCGCCGGAGGCGTCATCTCTTATCCGTGCCGTTTCTCCTTGGTGGGGGCGATGAACCCCTGTCCCTGCGGATACCAGGACGACTCGATCCGCAATTGCACTTGCTCCGAGCGGCAGCTGAGCGCGTATCAGTCGAAGCTGTCCGGCCCGCTCCTCGATCGGTTCGATCTCCAATCGACGATGATCCGACTCACTCGGCGTGAGCTGATGAGTGAGCCCGCGGGAGAGACGTCCGTGGAGGTTCGCAAGCGCGTCGAAGCGGCCCGCGCCATCCAGATGGAACGGTACGGCTCGTCACTCATCACGAACGCCTCGGCCTCCAAGCGGATGCTCGACACGGCCATGTATCTGACCCCTGCAGCGAAGATCGAATTGAGCACCGCCATCGACGGACTCGGTCTGTCCGGCCGCGGCGTGGATCGCGTCGTTCGCGTCTCGCGCACGTTCGCCGATCTTGCAGCGAAGGAATCGATCGCCGCCGAACACGTGTCCCAGGCCATCTACATGCGTACCCAGCATGCGGGTCCGGGTGTTGCCGCATGAGCGAACCCATCCGTCGGATAGTTCCCGCCGACGCCGAGTGGTGCTCCGGCCTGAACGAACTGGGTCCGCATCAACCTCCCGAGGCCCTCTACCTGCAGGGTCTGCCGTTGGAACCCGAGGCCCCGATGGTGGCCATCGTTGGCACGCGTCATCCGACGATGGCCGGGATCGAAGCGGCGACCGCGATAGCACACGGTTTGGCCGAAGGAGGCTTCGTTGTCGTCTCCGGTTTCGCGCGGGGCATCGACGCGGCGGCGCACAAAGCAGCCCTCCTCGCTGGGGGGAGGACGATCGCGGTCTTGGGCTGCGGTATCGATGTCGACTACCCACGTCAGAACAAGCGACTGCGAGCCGAGCTCCTGCGGAGCGGGACGTTCGTCTCCGAATATCCCGAGGGAACGCAGCCGGCGCCGTGGCATTTCCCCTTGCGCAATCGCATCGTCGCAGGACTCTGTCGCGGGGTAGTGGTCGTGGAAGGTGGTCTACAGAGTGGAGCGCTAGTGACGGCTCGCCTCGCACTCGACGCGGACCGGTCCGTCTACGCCGTCCCGGGAAGTTTGCGCAACGGCGTGGCGTCGGGACCGAATCATCTGATCAAGACGGGCAGGGCCGCGCTCGTCACGACGTTCGCCGACATCTGCGACGACCTCGCGCCGAGGTTCGTGTGGCCGGGCGAGGCTCCCGTCCAGAAGGCCGACTGTACGGAAGGCGAACGCAAGGTCCTCGAGGTGCTGGACGATGCCCCCGCGGCGCCGGACCGGATCGCTCGAGCGCTCGAGATGCCACCGGGGGAGTTGGCTTTGGCGTTAGCCAAGCTCGAGGTACGCGGCTGGGCGCTCAAGACGAGGGGCGGCTACGCGATCTC
>JAXDJL010000062.1:0-9686 GCA_034665685.1 Actinomycetota bacterium
ATCGGTTGCATCTCCGCTCATGACCTCCAGGGGCAGCGCAACAACTCCGAGGTCTGGGTCGCCGGCGTCAAGGTGTCGAGCCAAACCCCCGCCATCCGCTCCGGCCAGAGGATCATCTTCATCACCCTCGACGACGCGACGGGGCCCATCGACGTCACGGTGTTCGAGCGCGCTCAGCCCCGCTGCGCCCGGACGGTCTTCCACTCCTGGCTCCTCTTGATCAGGGGCACGCTCAGGAAGCGCGGGGGAGCATCACTGCGCCACCGGACCGACCCTCGGAACGTCGGCGTCACGATCGTCGTCGACGAGGCCTTCGACCTGGCCGAGCTCGACCGCGACCACAAAGCAGGTCACGCGATCGCGGCGTCCCTCGGACGCCAGCGCAAGAAGCAGACCGCAGCCCTGGGACCGAGACCAAGGGCGGACCTATCGCCCGACACGCGCGCCCCGAGCGGGCGGCTGTGGCACTCCAGCGGCGGCAGCGCCGGGCGCTAGCCCTTGATGGAGATAGCGTCGCCGGTGTGAGCGGACATCCGGACGTGAGGGAGCCGATCCTTCACGTCGACATGGACGCGTTCTATGCGTCCGTCGAGTCGATCAAGGACCCGTCCCTCCGCGGCAAGCCGATCGTCGTGGGGGGTCAGGGGGGCCGCGGGGTGGTCACGTCTGCGTCCTACGAGGCCCGTCAATACGGCGTCACGTCGGCGATGCCGATGGTGCGAGCGCGCCGGCTCTGCCCCCACGCGGTCTACGTGTCGAACGACTTCGCCTCCTACCTCGAGTATTCGAAGGAGATAAGGAGGGTGTTCCTGTCGTTCACGCCGCTAGTGGAACCACTGTCGCTCGACGAAGCGTTCCTCGATGTGCGGGGCTCGGTGAAGCTCTTCGGCGCGCCGATCGACATCGCGCGGCGCGTTAAAGAGGCGATCGCAGCGCTCGGCCTCGCGTGCACGGTCGGGGTCGCCGCCAACAAGTTCCTGGCGAAGCTCGCCTCGGCCAAAGCGAAACCCGACGGGCTCCTGGTCGTTCCCGCCGACGGTATCGAGGGGTTCCTTCATCCGCTTCCCGTGACGGCGTTGTGGGGGGTCGGTGCTCGCACCGGAGAGGAGCTCATCCGCCTCGGGCTGAGGACGGTTGGAGATCTCGCACGAGTCCCGCGCAGGACCTTGGAGAGAGCCATCGGGGAAGCCGCCGGCGCACATCTGCACGCACTCGCCAACGGGAGCGACGACCGTCCCGTCATCCCCGACGAGTACTCGAAGTCGGTCGGCTCGGAGAACACCTTCAGCCACGATCTCGATTCGACGGAGCAGATCCTGAGAGAGACGCTCCGGCTCGCCGATCGCACCGCCGGCCGTCTGCGAGCGAAGGGTCTGTGCGGCCGGACGGTGACGCTCAAGGTGCGGTTCTCGAACTTCAACACGATCACTCGGTCGCGGACGCTGGGGGCCGAGGTCAACACGACGGCCGAGATATACGAGGTGGCAAGGGAGCTGTATCTGAAGGTCGATCCGGATCGGCCTCGCATACGGCTTCTCGGGGTGTCGGTCACCGGCCTTGCCACGGGACCCCCGCAGCGTCAGATGGAGTTGCTGACCGGCGACCGGCCGGGCTGGCAGGAGGCCTCGGATGCGATCGACTCGATCCGGACGCGGTTCGGGGACGATTCGGTCGGATACGCGACTCTGCTGGACGGATCCTGAAGACATCTCGCTCATCTCGCACGAACGCTAGGAGTAGCGAGGCCCGGGAAATATAATTCCGGCACAGTGCCTCTTTCAGAGCAAGAGCAGAAGATCCTCGAGGAGATCGAGCGCGGCCTCTACCAGGAGGACCCTTCCTTCGCAAAGGACGTCCGAGACCGCGCGCCGCGGATGGCAGAGCGTCGTCGAGCCAGACTCGGTTCGGCGGCTTTCGTCGTGGGCTTCGGGCTCCTGATCGCCTTCTTCGCAACGGGATTCGTTCTCGTCGGCGTCGTCGCCTTCGGCGCGATGGTGTGGGGGATCGTTTTGCTGGCGGGATCGATCCGCGGAGTGGTTTCTCCGCGCCGCCCTCCGGGCCCAAAGATCGCCGACCGAGTGTCCGGCGTCGTGCACGGATGGGAAGAAAAGCTGCGCCAACGCTACAAGCGTCCTTGAGGGTTCACGCCGCGGCGGTCACTCTGTGCGACCGCGTTGCACAAAAAGAATTGGCACTCTGGTCCATACCACACGGGAAGCCCTTGCCGCCTCCCGACAAGGGGCGTTAGTCTCCAGAGATGCGGGCCACAACAAGACGAACTCTCAAGCATGAAGTGAGACTTCACCGTGGGTCCGTCACCCTAGTTCTGTAACAGCCGTAGCTATTTAGACCGGAGGTTCGCGCGCTCAATGGATGGGTTCACCGCGGCTCAAGCGTGTCGTTTCACAGGTTGCACTCCGCACCAACTTCGTTACTGGGATCGCATCAATCTCGTTCGACCGAGTTTGCAAAGCACCGGCGGTCGACCGGGCGTTCGTCGTCTCTACGCGTTCCGTGACCTAGTTGCATTGAAGGTCGTTCGTTCGTTGCTCGAAGGCGGCGTCAGTCTGCAGCGCGTTCGTCGCGCGTATGACTATCTCCGTCGTAAGGCGAGCTTGGAGAAGAACTTCTCCGAAGTGAAATTGTCGACAGATGGACAAACGATCTTTTCTTCGTCCGAAGGCGAGCTGCTCGATCTGCTGCGCGAAGGACAGATGGCGTTCTTCCTCGCTCTCGACGAAGCGGTCGACAGTCCGGAAGGTCGCACGGTCGGACACCTTTACGACCGCGAGGAGTTCGTTAGCTCGCTGCGCCGCGTCGAGTCGACGGTGGAGCGTCAACTGGATCCGGAGACGCGTCAGCGCGTCTGGGCGTCCAGGTAATAACCGGAGGCTAGCCTCCGGCCCACAGGCTCCTCGGGGAGAACAGGCGGCCGATCCGCGTCCACCAAGAGGCGCGAGCCCACATCTCCTGCCTCAGATGACCCGCCAGGGCCTTCGCCTCGGCCCCCTCGGACGACTCCAGGTCGCGGGGGGCGAAGACCGCGGCCTCGTAGAGCTGCGCCAGCCTGAGGGCCGGCCGATCCGTTACCTCACCCCCCTGCGAGAGTCGTTCGGCGAAGGTCACGGCGGTCTCCGATGCCCTCCGCGGCGACGCGAGACCGGCCGCCTCCTCCTCGAATTGCGTGAAGGCGGCGCCGGCGATCGCACGAGCGCCGGTCGCCCTCTGGTAGCGACGCCGCGTCCGCCACTCCTTCAGCAAAGGAACGAGCGCGAGGAACGCGAGGAGCGCGAGAGCCACAACGCGCAGAAGGATGGCGAACGTCTTCTGCCACTGCGACTGCTCCGGGACGGGAGCCGCAGGAGCGGCGGCGCTCCCCAAGTCGAGGGGGCCGGTGCGAAGGGGTCCCCCGAGACGTTCACCGCTTTGACCTCTCTTTCCCGGCTCCTGCGCCACCGGGTCGCTGTTTACGCCCGGCCCCGGGTTGGGAGTTCCTCCTGTGCTGTAGGGCGGAACGATGGTCGAGTCGGAGCGCGGCGTCGGCTCGAACCTCACCCATCCCAGGTCTCCGAAATAGACCTCGGGCCACGCGTGCGCGTCGGTGCCGTGCACGATGAAGTCGCCGGCCCCCTCCGCGGTGCCGGGGAGGAAGCCGACCGACACGCGCGAGGGCATGTTCAAGATGCGCGCTTGGAGAGCGAAGGCGGTTGCGAATTGCTGACAGAAACCCTCGCGGTCGTCCAGCAGGAACTCCGCGAGGTAGTCGCCGGTGTCGGGCGGAGGGACGTCCAGGTCGTAGCGGAACTCCCTTAGACGAGCCTGGATCGCGACGAGCTTGTCGAAGTCCGTCTCGGCCCCCCGGGTCCACCGCTCGGTGAGGGCCACGACCTCGGGAGAGAGCGTCGGCGGAGTCTCGAAATACTCGAGGTCGAGATTGCCGGTTTCGGCCTCGCGCAGCTCGGCCGCGGAGTACTGGGGAGTCTCGGACACGACGCGGTACGTGAGGTCGGCGCCCACTCCGGTCGACACCTCGAGGCTGCCGGTCTCGTCGATCGACACGTTCTGGCCCTCGACGGGCCGGTTGAAGCGGAGGCTCGACGGTTGTACGGCGGCCGGCAGCGAGTTCCCTTCGAGGCCGCTTATAAGGACCTCTTGGATGATGGTCTCGGAGTCGGCCGGGGGGTTCTCCTCGGGGCCGGTGCTGGCGAAATCCCTGGAGTCGATCCCCTGGTTCGTCCACTTCCCGCCGTCGAACGAGTTGAGCGAAACGAGCCGCCAGTAATCGCCGGTTGCGGGGTCTCCGGTCGGGGTGCGCGCGGTGACGCGCAGCAGCTCGGCCCCCGATTGGATGATGCCGCCGTCCGGCGCGAGCCGGACCCAGGGATCGATGCGCCCGCCGGTGGGGGCGGTCGCAGCGCCGTTCCCACCCCCCGGGCCCCCTCCCACGTCCGAGCGCCACGAGAGGAGGCCGTTGCCGATCGCCGGGAGGAAGAAGGGCGCCACGAGAGCCGCCGCGACGGTCGAGTAACCCATCCGTCGAGCGAGCCCCGCGGTGACGGATTCGGGTTGCACGTCCTTCTGGTGAGCCCATGGTGTGACCCACCGGCCCCACGACCTCATCCGGTGCGAAGACTCAAGAGCCCAGTATGTGAGCAGTGCCGCGAGGAACATCGCGACCAGAACGGGAGAACCTTCGCCCGTTCCCACGACGATCGCGAGGGAGAAGAGAGCGATCGGACCGATGCTCGCGATGAGCGGAAGGCGCCACCGGAACGTCGCGGTTTCGCCGATCGTCGCGATGATCCACAGCCCCGCGACGATGAGGATCACGTATCCCGTTCGCGTGGGGATCGGTGCGTAGTCGATCTGGCTCTGGCGGTAGGCATCGATGACCGCGTCCCCGATCCGATCGACCGTCCGGCCGGTGGGAAGGCCGAACGCCGTCGTCCGAAGCGCGAAAACGAGGGTGACGTACACGAGGAGCCCCACGGTGCTCACCAGCAGCGCCACGAGCGTGCTCAGCCCGATCCGCCGCGCGGCCATGCAGATGAGCGCCGCGGCCAGCGCTCCCAGCAGCGCGGGACCGGCGTAGTCGTCGACCGAGAAAACCTGATTGAAGGAGAAGAGGGTGATCCCTATGAGGGCCCAGAGTCCTAGGCGAGCGCGCGCTTCGGTTCCCATGGAGCCTCACCTCCTTCGGCGCTTCTGCGTGCGAGTCCCGACCAGGCCCCCGCCAGAGGGTCTCCAGGGCCGAGCACGATGCTCCGCACGCCGCCGCGCTCGAGGATGGTCGACAGCTCTCCCTGCTCGGCAGCGGCCTCAGGACGAGCCTGTGCGGCGAAAGAGAAACGGTGTGCGGGCAACGAGATCGAGATGACGTTCTTGTAGCGCCGCGCGCAGCGGATCATCCCCTGGACGGGGGCCGCGTCCAGGGTGCCGGAGACGACCACGAGGGTGCCCTCGAGATTCGGAGAGGCCTCGAGCTCCGCGAGGCGGGTCAACATCGGGTCCCCGACCCTCGCGCGGATCGTCTCGACCACCGCCAGGACGTCGAGGCAGAGATGCCAGTGCTCCGAGCCGCGCCCGCTCGGGACCCCGGGGGTCGTGGCGCCCAGAAGGCGGAACGCGTAGCCCGACCGGTGATACAGATCCGCCACCGAGGTGGCAGCCTCAACGGCCCGGTCGAAGGCCGACCCGACGTACCCGTCCGGGCGATCGTCAACCAGGATGGTCGCCTTCGCGTGCCACGGAGTCTCTTCCTGACGGACCATGTAGCGCGCCCGCTTGGCGGTGGACGGCCAGTGGATCCGGCGGAGGTCGTCCCCCTCGACGTAGTCGCGCAGCGTGTAGAACTCTTCGCCCCGCTGACCGGTCGGCTGACGACGCGCCGAGGCCGTCAGGCTCTTGCGATGGCCCGTGTCGCGCGGGAGAGACAGCTTCTCGGAACGCGGGTACGCGAGGAAGGCCGATCGAGGCGCTCCGCTGGTTCGGATGCGGGCGAGACCGAAGGGATCGCTGAACGTGATGTGCAGAGGTCCGACGGAATAGCGCCCGCGGCGAGACGGCTTCAGCTCGAACTCCGCGTCCCGACTCCCGCGCGCCTCGATCCCGTTGATGGCGAAGCGCGCTCGCCCCGACAGCTCGGCCGGGAGGGTGTCCTCGAGGAGCAGCAGGGGAGTGGCGCCCCGGCCGCTGTTGATCACTCGGATGTGGGCTCTCACCTCACTCCCGGCTCGGACCCTTTCCGGGGACAGAGCGCGGATCGCCTCGAGGTCGTGGTTCCCCATCCGGAGAACGACGAGGGCGATGATGACAAGGGCGAGGAGCCCAAAGCCGAGTTGTTCCAGAGGCTCCGCTCCGAAGATGCGGCCGGCGACCCAGACTCCCAGTCCGGTACCACTTACCACCCAGCCTCGAGCGGTTGGCAACGCTTACCTCAGCTCTGAGTCGCCGGGACCGGTATGTGGGACAGGATGTCCTCGAGAACGTCCTCGGCCCGGGCCCCGCGCATCTGCGCCTCGGGCGACAAGAGGACCCGGTGCGCCAACACCGGAAGCGCGAGATCCTGCAGGTCGTCCGGCACGACGTAATCGCGTTCGCGGGTGGCGGCCAGCACGCGCGAAGCGCGCAGGAGATAGAGAGAGGCCCGCGGGCTCGCGCCGAGGTAGATGCTCGGGTGATCCCTCGTCGCCTCCGTGACGTCGACGATGTAGCTCTTGAGAGAGTCGGCCACGAAGACCTCCGCGGCGACCTTGATCAAGAGGGAGACCGTCGACGCGTCGGCAACCGGCTCCAGGTCGTCCAGCACCGAATGGGCGCCGTGCCTCTCGAGGATCTCGAGCTCCGCGGTCCGGTTGGGGTAGCCCATGGACAGCCTCATCATGAAGCGGTCGAGCTGCGACTCGGGGAGGGGATAGGTCCCCTCGTGCTCGACCGGGTTCTGAGTCGCGATCACCATGAACGGCTCTTCGAGCTTGTGCGTGATGCCGTCGACCGTGACCTGGCGCTCCTCCATGCATTCGAGGAGGGCGGACTGGGTCTTCGGGGAGGCGCGGTTGATCTCGTCCCCGAGGCACACGTTCGCGAACACGGCCCCCGGCTTGAACTCGAACGCTCCGGTCTGCCGGTTCCACACGCTGACCCCGGTGACGTCGGTGGGCAGGAGGTCGGGGGTGAACTGGATGCGCTGCCACGAGCACCCGAGGGTTCGGGCGAGGGACTTGGCGAGCATCGTCTTACCCACGCCGGGAACGTCCTCGAGCAGCAGGTGGCCCTCCGCGATGAGGGCGATGAGGGCGAGCCGGATGACGTCGGCCTTGCCCTGGATCGTCTTCTCGATATTGGTGGTGATGCGTTCGAACGTGGAATGGAACTCCGAGAAGCTGCCCCCCGCCGAGCCCTCAGGCATATCCCCTCCAGATCTTCGTTGACCGACGCTAAGAGGGTAGCAGCGGCGAGCGATTAACGGCCGACCTACTACTCCTGTAGTGGGATGGTAACCGGTGCGTCCGCCGCGCGCGTGCGGGTACGCTTCCGCCAACTCACATCACCTATCCATCTAGGAGGACGCGTGGCCGGTTGGGGAGACGATCCGGAGCTCGAGCGTTTGCGCACGTTGATTGACGAAGGCTGGACGGTGACGGAGATCACGGAGGACCCCAAGGCCGCGGGCGGTCCGACCGACACGGTCAAGCTCACCAAGGACGGCGAGACGACGGAGTGCACCTCCGACCATCTCGCCTTCCATCGCTACGTCGAGGGCCTCCGCGAGGAGCAGTCCTAGCGAGATAGTCCCCTTCCCCGTACCACTACGGCCCTCCTAGGGCCCCGACCTGCCCGCTTGCAATAGTTAGCAAATCGGGTACGGTGTGCCGCTGTTGCGCCTTTCGCCCCTTTCTTGAGTGGGGTGAGAAGGGACCGGCCGGACCTCCAAACAGGGGGTCTTTTCGCGGAGCCGGTCCTACGTCGTGGCCCCGATGCGGCCGCCGTGGCGCCTGTAAGCAGTCGATTTGGAAGGAGACGCGATGTCGCGCCTGTTCCTTGGTCGTGCGCGAGGCTGGGCCTCGCTCTTAGCGGCCCTCGCCGTGGTCGGGATGTCACCGACGACGGCCCTTGCGGGAGCAACCGGAACCACCCCGGTGGTTGATTGGCGGCCCCGGACCGTGCCCTTTGGGCACGATGCAGTAGTGAAAGGTCACGTCCCCGACGGCGCCTCCGGCGACGAGGTTGTGATCCAGAAGAAGGAGCCCTCGGGCGACTGGAACACGAGAGACGTCGACGAGCTCGACGCTGATCGTCGCGCCGGTTTCCGCCTTCCGAACCTCAAGAGGACGGGTTGGTACCGGCTCGTGTGGCGCTCGGCGTCCTCGGACGCGCACTCGAAGAGCGATCTCTTCCGGATCAAGGTTCACGCTGGTCTCACGCTGAGGGGAGCGCCCAAGCACGTGATGATCGGGGGCAGTCTCGTCATGAAGGGCACGCTCTATCCGGCCGTCCCGGGCCGGAAGGTCTACCTCCATCGCAAAGTGGACGGTCACTGGAAGTTCATGAAGGCGGTCGGGGCCGGCGACGGAACCTTCGCGATCAGCGTCTCGGGTCGCCGCGTTGGTCACCACACGATCCGCGCGACCTTCTCAGGCGATTCCAAGAACGTGCGGACCCGCCGCCGCGGTGGCTACAACGTCTACGACCCGGACCAGGCAACGTGGTACGGGCCCGGTTTCTACGGCAACCGCACCGCTTGCGGGAAGACCCTCCACGAGGACACTCTGGGGGTCGCGAACCGTTCCCTTCCCTGCGGGACCAAGGTCGCGATCCTCTACCACGGCCGGACGATCACCGTCCCGGTCATCGACCGGGGGCCCTACTCGTCCGCGGACTGGGATCTCACCAGCGCGACGGCTCGGCGGCTCGGCTTCGAGGGTTCGAACACGATCGGGGTCCGCCGCCGGTAGCACTGGTTTCGAGATAGAGCCTTCGCTTTGGCCCCAACGGATGCCGAATAGTGGCTAAACTTTGACGCACCTTGGGAAGAGCGCTGGTTCTCAATGCCTCTTATCAGCCGCTGTGCGTGGTCCCAGTACGGCGAGCGCTGGTGCTCGCGCTCAAGGAGAAGGCCGACGTCATCCATACGAACGGCCACATCTTCCGCTCTGAAGCCCTAGAGATAGCGGCCCCCAGCGTGGTCAAGCTCCGCTACTTCGTGAAGGTCCCATACCGCACCCGATCGTCGCTGTCGCGCCGCGCCGTTTTCGTGCGCGACAACTTCGAGTGCCAGTACTGCGGCCGCCCGGCCGAGAACGTCGATCACGTGATCCCCAAGTCCAGAGGTGGGGGACACCAGTGGGACAACGTCGTCGCAGCCTGCCGGCCCTGTAACTCGCGCAAGGAGAACAGGACCCCTGCCGACGTGGGCCTCAAGCTCCGCCACGCCCCCCAGCCTCCTCACGAGAGCGTATGGATCGTTGTGGCGGTCGATCGCGTCGACCCGCAATGGGAGCCCTACCTGGGCCGCCCGAAGGTGCGACAGCCGGCCTAGGTCCGCCACTCCTCCGGACCAACTCTTCTCGACCGCAACGCGCCGTTCACCCCCTAGACATACGGCCCGGCCGCATCTCGTCGCAAACGAAAGCAACCCGTGCACTTCACGGCCGGAGTGAATTACAAGAACGTAATTAGGGGGTCAA
>JAXDJL010000063.1:0-3388 GCA_034665685.1 Actinomycetota bacterium
GGCGACGTACGCGTTTATCAGAACCGACGAAGCCGCGATCGGGTTCGACTCCCCCGCTCCGCGCTGGATGATCCCGTACTCCGTCTCGATCCCGCAGACCTTGTGGACCGCCATGGTTGGACGTTACCCGCCTAGCGGCTGCAAGCCCTACCGCTACAGGTACTGCCCGGTGCCCACCCGCTCGATGGCCCGACCACCCGTTTCGGCGCCGGACTTCGTGTCGGTGAGGAGGATGCGCATGTAAACGATGCGCTCGCCCTTCTTGCCCGAGATCTTGGCCCAGTCGTCGGGGTTCGTGGAGTTCGGCAGGTCCTCGTGCTCCTTGTATTCCTGCCGGATCGAGTCGAGGAGGTGCTGGACGCAGACGCCCCTGCCCTCGCCCGCGATCTCCCGCTTGATGGCGAGCTTCTTCGCCCGGCGGACGATGTTCTCG
Organism: Actinomycetota bacterium; assembly: GCA_034665685.1. Classification (GTDB taxonomy): domain Bacteria; phylum Actinomycetota; class CADDZG01; order CADDZG01; family WHSQ01; genus JAUJNU01. The sequence continues at coordinate 434 of JAXDJL010000063.1, forward strand.
ATCATCGCTCCCGACGCGAAATCCTTGAAGTACATGACTTCTTTGTCACCGTTCTGGTACGTGACCTCGATGAACCGGTTCTCCTCGTCCGTCGAGTACATGACGGCGACGGTCCGCTCGATCATCAGGCGGATGGCCTTCTCCGCGTCGCCGCCACCAAGGTCGGTGACCTCGGCGGCGTCGATCGGGAGCGCCGTCGTCAAGTAGCGATGGAAGATGTCGACCGCGGCTTCTTCGTCGGGCCGCTCGACCTTGATCTTTACGTCGAGCCGACCGGGGCGGAGGATCGCCGGGTCGATGAGGTCTTCGCGGTTCGACGCGCCGATGACGATGACGTTGCGCAACGACTCGACGCCGTCGATCTCGGCAAGGAGTTGCGGCACGATCGTCGACTCCATGTCCGACGAGATGCCGGTGCCGCGCGTGCGGAACAACGAATCCATCTCGTCGAAGAACACGATGACCGGCATGCCCTCTTCGGACTTCTCCCGCGCGCGTTGGAACACGAGCCGGATCTGGCGCTCGGTCTCACCGACGTACTTGTTGAGGAGCTCGGGCCCTTTGATGTTCAGGAAGTAGCTCTTCGCATTCGCGTTGCCCGTGACCTCGCTCACCTTCTTGGCGAGGGAGTTGGCAACGGCCTTCGCGATGAGGGTCTTGCCGCAACCCGGAGGGCCGTACAAGAGGATGCCCTTCGGCGGCGGTAGTTCGTACTCCTGGAACAGCTGGCGATGCAGGAACGGCAACTCGACCGCATCCTGGATGGCTTCGATCTGGTCGCCCAGGCCGCCGACGTCGTCATAGGAGATGTCGGGGACCTCTTCGAGGACGAGCTCTTCGACCTCGGGCCGCGGCAACTTCTCAAGCAACAGGCCCGTGCGCGAGTCCATCAACAGGGTGTCGCCGGCGCGCAACTTCACCTCGGGGTCCGCGAGCAATGCTTCGCCGATCTCGACGACGCGTTCCTCGTCCGCGCGGCCGACGATCATGGCGCGCTTGCCGTCCTCGAGGATCTCCTTCAGCGTGACCGCCTCGCCGTTCAACTCCGGCGAGCGGGCGAGCACGACGTTGAAGGACTCGTTGAGGACGACCTCCTGCCCTTTCGTGAGCTCGACGTCCTCGAGCTCGGGGTGGAGCGCGACGCGCATCTTGCGGCCGCCGCTGAACACGTCTGCCGTGCCGTCGTCGTTGCGTCCGAGGTAGGTGCCATACGCCGCGGGCGGCTGCGTCAGCTTGTCGACCTCTTCGCGCAGCGCGGCGATGTGCTCGCGCGCCTCGCGCAGGGTGTAGGTGAGCTTCTCGTTCTGGGAGACAGCCTGAGCGAGTTGACCTTTGGTCTCGAGCAGCTTCTCTTCCAGGGTCCGGACCCGCTTCGGTGCCTCCTGGAGGCGGCGCCGCAACGTCATGACTTCTTCCTCGAGCGTGACTGCGTGGTCGCGCAGCTCCCCGAGTTCCCGCTTCAGTTCGGCGTCCGACATCGAAGTCGCCTCCCTTGTGGCTCTAGTGAACGGACGGTACACCGGGGTTGGTGGGTTTACGTGGAGCCTTTACGCGCCCACGCAGAGCGAAGTTCATTTTCCTGCTCTGCACCGGGTAAAGTGATGAAGCCGCTTGACGAAGGAGTCGAAGCCGTGGGCATGAAGGTGTGGATCGACCAGGACTTGTGCACTGGCGACGGGCTGTGCGAGGAGATCGCCCCCGCGGTGTTCACGCTGCTCGACGACGGGCTCGCCTACGTCAAGGAAGGCGACAAGGTCTACAGCGAGCCGGGCGGCCCCGACGGGCTCGCCGCGGTGCCCGGTGGCATGGAAGAGGCGGTCATCGAGTCCGCTGAGGAGTGCCCGGGTGAGTGCATCTTCATCGAAGTTGATTAGACGAGTCGCCTTCGGCTTGAGGTTGTAGGGGCGGCGGATGTTCCTTCGCTTCGAGGCTCCGCTTCACCTTCGCTACGGAAACATCCGCCGCCCCTTCGCTTGGGCGGCGGTGTCGCGTTCGGCCCGAGGGGCGCCGGCTCCGCAAGGCGCAGTGAAAGGGGGCGGGGCGTCTTGGGACCGCGGGACTGGAGACCTACGTCACCGTTCCCCAACTTTGGAGACCCACGTCACCGTTCTCCGGTGACTACACCCTCCAAAGCTCGCCATCGGTGACGTGGGTCTCCAAAGGCGCAGTGAACGGAGCGATCGTGCTTGCAGCCGCGGGTCTGGAGAGCCACGCGTACGGAATCCGGTCGGCTGGCTCTCGAAAGATCGCCGATGTTCGCCTGCCTCTCCAAAGCCCGGCGATGTTCGCCTGGCTCTCCACGAGCCGGTCCGGCGCGCCTCGTCCACCTCGTCTTTGCCGTCTTTGACAACCCCGAGGAGCGCGGAACGAAGCTCCACGGCGACGGCTGTTGGCGCAAGTCTTTAGGACAGGCAGCGTTGGGTGGGTTGTTTGGCGTTGGGGTTGGCGTTGAACTTTTGGACGACGAGGTCGAGCTCGCCGCCGGTCAGGGCGTAGGCGGTGCCGGGGCGGTCGGGGGCGATGGCGAAGGCGACGCCGACGACCTTGCCGTTGGGGTCCACCAGGGCCCCGCCGGAGTCACCGGGCTGGAGGCTTGCCGCGAGGATGTACACCTGGCGGACGGTGTTGTGCCCGTAGATGTCCTCGCCCTTGGCAGTCACCTCGTCGCTGATGCGCGCGGGCGCCGGACGGACCTCCGCCTGGCCGCCGGGGTGACCGAAGACCGCCCCCGTCTGGCCGACGTCGGCTTTCTCACGGCCGAGCGACGGTAGGCCGAGCTTCGGCACCCGCAACACCGCGAGGTCCTTCTGCGGGTTGAAGACGGCGACCGTCGCCCGCAGCCGCTTCCCGTCCGGCCGCACGACGTCGACGCCGTCCTCGCCTGCCACGACATGCGCGTTCGTGACGACCACGTCCTCCGAGACCACGAAGCCACTCCCCTCCTGGATCCGCCGG
>JAXDJL010000064.1:0-3175 GCA_034665685.1 Actinomycetota bacterium
TGATCGGGCTCGTGCCGGCTCTTCTTCTCTTGCTCGGCGTTTCTATGGCCGGAGCGTGGTTGTTGAAGCGCGAGGGGATGGCCACCTGGCGGCGACTGCAGGAGACGATCCAGCGCGGAGGCGTGCCGGCGAAAGAGGTAACCGATGGCGCGCTGATCCTGCTCGGCGGCGCGCTGCTGCTCACGCCTGGATTCATCACGGATGTCGTCGGCTTGCTCCTCGTCTTTCCGCTTACCAGAGCACTCGTGAAGTCGACCTTCCGGCGCTTCGTGGGGTCACTGGCGACGAAGCGCATCGGGGCGGTGGGTTATGCGGGACGGACGGGCAAGCGCATCTACGATGCGCGCGTCGTGCGAACGCGTCCGGGGACGACGCCCGACGTCGCAGGCCTGCCTCCGGAGATCCCCCCGACGCCGGCGGAGCCCTCCGAGGGGCCTAACTAACCTTCGAGCGCGGAGCCCGGTCCTTCCTTCTTCGGCCGGGGGATCGTCAGGTCGCGAGGCCGATTCTCGGGGTACGGAAGAAGGGGACCAACCTCGCCCTGCTCGGGATAGGGGTGCTCTTTGTAGTGCTCGGGTGGGGGGACGTACTTGCCGATGCGGACGCGCGTCGCCTCGGGATATTCGCCTACGTGGACCTCGACCCCCAGCTCGTCCGCGACCTTCTTAGCGTCTTCGACGGTCGTGTAAACCCAGCGGTCCCAGCGGCCTTCTCGGTCGACGAGAACGAGCTGCGCGTCGTTCATCCCTATGCGGATGACGACCGCCTCGGCCCCCTCGGGGCCGAACCTGCGTACGAAGTCCTTCGGTTCCTTGACGGAGACCTCGAACTCCTCGGTCCCCTCGAACGGCCACGCGCGACTCATCGTTCGTCCTTTCCTTTCTAGATCACAAGCTAGATCACAAGCCCGCCGTCGACACAGAGGACCTGACCCGTTATGTAGTTGGACTCGTCCGACGCGAGGAAGACGAACGCGGGAGCGATCTCCTCCGGCGCGCCGTAACGTCCCAACGCGAAGCGTGCAAGGCGCTTCTTCGCCGCCTCGGGGTCCTGCAACAACGGTTCGGTCATCGCGGTGAGGGCTGTAGGGGACACCGCGTTGACATTGATGCCCAGCATCCCGAGCTCCTTAGCCCACGTTTTCGTGAGGCCGACGATCCCCATCTTTGCCGCCGAGTAGTTGGACTGCCCAACGGATCCGATCAATCCCGAGGGCGAAGTGACGTTGATGATCCTGCGAGGTGGAGGAGTTCCGTTCGCGGCCTCCTCCTTCGCGAGAGGTCGCCAGTGCTGTACGACCGCGCGACCACAAGCCCACGTTCCCTTGAGGTGCACCTGGATCACCGCGTCGAAGTCTTCCTCGGACATCTTGTGCAGCATGCGATCGCGCAGGATGCCGGCGTTGTTGACCAGCACGTCGACCTTCCCGAACGACCCCAGGGCGGTGGCCAGGAGGGATTCGGCGGCGGCGACGGTTCCGATCGCCTCGTGGTGGGGGACCGCTTCGACCCCCAACTCCTTCACCTCTGCCACGACGCCCGCCGTGGCGTCCGGGTCCACGTCGTTGACCACCAGATCGGCGCCTTCGGCCGCGAAAGCGAGCGCTATCGCCCTGCCGATGCCCCTGCCGGCGCCGGTGATCAGCGCCACCTTGCCGTCGAGCCTCTTCGCCATGCGCCGCATCCTACGCGCCCCCGATGTTCGATAGATCGCTCCGATGCCCGGAAAGTCCCTTTAGGATCGTGCTCATGGACACCGACAAGAAGTTGCCTCTCACGCAGAATGCCTTCGACAAGTTGAAGGCCGAGCTCGCCCACTTAGAGGGCGAGGCGCGGGAGAAGATCATCAAGGAGATCGCCACCGCGCGCGCCCACGGAGACCTAAGCGAGAACGCCGAGTATCACAGCGCCAAGGACCAGCAAGGCTTGCAGGAGGGTCGCGTCCGTCAGATCCGCTCGATGCTCGAGAACGCCGAGATCATCGAGGCGCGAGACGACGGCGTCGTCAACCCCGGCATGGTGGTGACGATCCAGCATGAGGGCGAGGACCCCGAGACGTACCTCCTCGGACTGCGCGAAGAGAAGGGCGGCGAGCACGAGATCCTCACCCCCGAGTCACCGATCGGCCAAGCCCTTCTGGGTCACCACGAGGGGGAGACCGTGCTGGCCAAGATCCGGGACCGCGAGCTCAAGATCAAGATCGTTTCCGTAAAGACCCAGTAGCACTCGTTCTACCGGCTTCCGTTCAACTTCGCGGCGAGATCCTTCGCCGCCCCCAGCCGGCCGAAGACCTGAACCACTACCGTCTCCTCGAAGAAGAAGAACACGCGGCTCTGGTGACGAGGGGTCGCGTCCTTCGTCAGATACGCCGGCCGGCCCCCGAGCCGCACTTCGGTCACACCGATCGCTTCGGCCAGTGTGTCGGTGACCTCTGAGTGGAATCCCTCGACCGTTTCTCCGGGCTGCAGGTCGAACGACAGCACCAGGACCACCAGCTCCGGGGGTACCGGGCCGCGTTCTCGCCTCCGCTTGGGTTCGTCCGGCTTCGCTCGTTTCAGTGCCACCGCGTGAAGCTTGGTTCCGAGTAGCGCGTTGAACCGGCGCTCGGTCCGCTCGCGTAAGCGAGGAGACGCGGGGAGGAAGCGGTAGCCGCCGATGCCCTCGAAGACGTCGGCGGGTGGAACCGGTGGAAGTGGATCCACCGTCGTCGGACTGGGGGAGAGGCTGGGAGAGGTCGACGCGCTGGGAGCCGGCGCCGCCTGCGGCTCGGAGTCGCTGCACGCGGTCCCAAGGGTGAGCGCGACGACGAGGAGAGGGGCGGCGAAGGTGCTCGGGAGGAAGGTTCTTACAGGAGCCATCGCGGGCGGAGCCTAGCGACAAAACCTGGAAGCGGCTCAGGCCGGGCCGCGCACCAACCTCCCGTGTCTCATGACCAGGCCCAGCCTGGTGAGCGCGGAGGGGTCTGTCCCGGGCCGTCCGCTTACGCCGACGATGTCGGCCACGGCACCAGGTCGCAAGGACCCCCGGTCGGCGAGACCGAGTCGGCGCGCCGCGTCGACGGTGGCCGACCTGACGATGTCCGTCGCCGAGAGCCCCGCCGCGGCCATCGCCTTGACCTCCCGCCGGTCGATCCCCGGCTTGGGGCCGGCGTTCCCGAGGTCCGTTCCGTAAACGAT
>JAXDJL010000065.1:0-2557 GCA_034665685.1 Actinomycetota bacterium
CTCGGATAGTAGGGACTCGGCTGCTGTGGAAGGACCGGCGCGACCGCGTGTAGCGGATTGATCATGTTCATCCCTCCGCCGAGGTAGCGCGTGAAACGACCAAGCTGTCGCAGGTCCGCCAGATCCCCGTGTCCCCAACTTCCTTCCGAGCGGAGGGCGTAGAGCTGTGATGTCCAGCCCCAAGTGAAGAGATCCTCGGGCAGATAACAGGCGCCGGGGCTCACGATCAACCGCGTCGACGTCCCGTCGGTGAGATCGATCAGCTCGTGGTAGCCGGCCGCGAGATCGGGAGGGAGACTGCCGTCGAGAAGGACGGATGCCCCGTCCTCGGTTCGAAGCTCGGTGGCGTCTGGTACGGCTACATGCTCGCCGACGCGGACGACGCGAACTCCATGACTCGGCGAATCACCATCCACCTCCATGAGCCGAACGATCTCGTGCAACGTCTCCGGTGGAGCCTCCCGCCGGTTGCCCTCGTAGTCGACGTATCCCTTGTCGATCCCCAATCGGTCGAGGGTCTCATCGTCCACGGGGTCGGTCACGTCCCAAAAACTAAACTAGAGGTCGAAGCAGCGCCGCAAGCGCGAGGGACCTGCCGCGGGCTAACGAGAACCTGAGTCTTTGCGGATGAGAGGCGAGAACCTCGTCGGCGCCGTCGTCATGCCGTACGCACCGGCAGCTCGAACACCATCCGGCATCCGGCCGGAGCCGCCTGTTCGGCGCGGATGCTGCCGCCGTGCAACTCGACGATCCAGCGCGCGATCGCCAGCCCCAGCCCGGTGCCTCCGTCGCCCCCCGAGCGCGCGCTGTCGGTCCGGTAGAAGCGCTCGAAGACGCGCTGGGCTTCTTCGGGAGTGATACCCGGCCCCTCATCCACCACCTCGACCCGGACGTCGGGCCCGTCGCGGCGCGCTTTCACGATCACGCGGCCCCCGTCGGGTGAATGCCTGACCGCGTTCTCCAAGAGGTTCGTTACCACCTGGTGCACGCGCTCGGCGTCTCCTTCGATCTGCAGGCCCGGTGGATCCACGTTCACAGAGATCTCGACAGGGCGCTCTCTGGCCTGGCTATGCAGCTGAGATTCCTTCACCGCTTGCTCCAGCAGATGACGAACCTCGAAGGGAGCGCGCTGAAGAGGGATCGCCCCAGACTCGAGTCGCGAGAGATCAAGCAGTTGCGTGACGAGGCGACCGAGACGCTCGACCTGATTCAGCATGGTGGAGAGCGTCGCCGGATCGGACGGTTCCACTCCGTCCACCAGGTTCTCGAGTACCGCCTGCAACGCGCTGATCGGAGTGCGGAGCTCGTGCGACACGTTCGCCACGAGGTCCCTGCGCAAACGATCGGTCTCGGCTAGCTCGGCCGCCATCGAGTTGAACGCCTTCGCCAGATCGCCAACCTCGTCGCGCGAAGTCACCTTCACGCGTCTGTCGTAGTCGCCGCGCGCCATCGCGGTCGCGGCATCCGCCATCTGTCGTAGAGGAGAGGTCATCCCGCGCGCGAGGAAATGGACCATCAAGAGGGCGACCGCTCCGGCCACGACTCCGCACAGCGCCAGGTTCAATCCCATCCGGACGCCTAGAACGACCACAACGATCGTGACCGCTACCGCCGCCACGATGACCAGACCGAACTTCAGTTTGATGGACGGCAGCGATTCGAGTGGCCTCACGCCTCCTCTCCCAGCGCGTAACCCACGCCGTGCACCGTCCGCACGAGGTCGGTTCCGAGTTTCTTACGCAGGGAGACGACGTGGGAATCGACCGTGCGCGCGCTGGAGTCGTCGTTGTAACCCCACACCTGCGCGAGAAGCTGGCTGCGCGTGTAGACGGCGTTCGGATGGCTGGCAAGGAGATGAAGGAGATCGAACTCGAGGGGGGTCAAGTGGACTACCTCTCCCTTGAGACGTGCGCGCCGACTGGAGAGATCGACCTCGACCTCGCCTACCTGGATCGGGGATGCGGAGACATCCGTCGAGCGATCCGCCCGCCGAAGCAGCGCGTGTACCCGAGCAACCAACTCGCGCGTGCTGAAGGGCTTGGTCATGTAATCGTCGGCGCCCACACCCAGCCCCACCAACAGATCCGTTTCGGAGTCCCTCGCGGTCAACATGAGTACCGGGACGGGCCGCTTCTTCTGGATCCTGCGACACACCTCGAGACCGTCGAAGCCGGGGAGCATCACGTCGAGGACGACCAGATCGGGACGGAGGCGGTCGCAAAGCTCCACGCCCGAGGGTCCGTCTCCGGCCACCTCGACGCGGAAGGTCTCCTTACGCAGCCGGGCCGCGACGGCCGCCGCGATGATCGGTTCGTCCTCCACAACCACGATCGTTTTTGAGCTCATGGGTCCAGCATAGGAAGACGATGTCCGAATGTGGCCCTGCACTTGTCAAGGTTTCGTAGAGGTTGGGCCGTTTAGCCGCCCGGTGCCCGCTAGATCCCCAAACGCGGAGGCAGTTCGGCTCCGCATCCGGCGCAGCGCAACTCCTTCAGGTCCTCGCCCCTCAGCCGATGCCCGCACTCCGGACAGTTGGGGTTGCCGGCCGGTGCTGCCT
>JAXDJL010000066.1:0-4221 GCA_034665685.1 Actinomycetota bacterium
GGCGCGGCCAAGAGGGGCGGAACGAGAAATCTAGTGATGACCTCTTGGGCGCCGTCGATGTATTCGCTCGAGTAGTTGGGTTTCACGCCCGCGACGCATTCGCCCCATCCCTCTCCCTCGGAGGTCGTGACCTTGACGAGAAGGATGTCTCGTTCGTTCTCGGTGCCGAAGGAGGTCCTGAAAGGAGTCTTCAGTGGCAAGGCGATGCGACGTAGCTCGATCGCCTCGAGACGAGGTCCGTCAACCGGCATGCCCATCACCTCCCGGAAGACGCGCAGGAGTTACCAAAGTGGCCCCATCGTAGCGACATCCGCAGGCGACCAGGCTCGGACGCAGCCCTTCCTCAGTAGCGCTTCATCATTCCCAGGCCGACCGCCAGCGGCAGCACGGAGCGAGGTTCGTACCGCATGCGCCATAGGCCCCCGTGGGCCGCACCGTCGGCGAAAAGGTCGTATGGATGGTCGACGTCGACGCCGGGTTGCGCCGGCGCTTTCGGGTTGCGGAGATCGTGGGCGAGCAAGGCAGCCATTAGGGCCCGGCTGGTTGCGCCGGCGAATATCTCCACGCCGAACGGTGAGGCGCCCCGATAGGCCGCCGCCAACACGCGGTTCCTGACGACAGACCGCGTGAGAGTTGCGGGAGCAACGTTGGCGGAGGTCACATGACCTTCCAACTTGGAGACGGTCGCCCTCCAGCGCTGCACCATCTTCGCGAGCGCGTAATTCGGACCCTGCTGAGGCACCAGGCAATCGGCTATTCCCCATCGGCGACCGTTCTCGCCCTCGACCAGGTGCCGATAGTTGCGCCTGAAGGCCCGACCCGCCGTTGCGACACTGCCCATCGACGACAACGGCGACAGCCTGCTCCTCCGCGTCGTAGCACCCTCGACCACCTGCTCCGGCACCGCGAACGCGTCGGTCGGCGTCGCGAGGTACGAGATAGAAACGTCGCTCCGTTCGTTCTGCATGGCGGCGGTGAGCGAGTCCAGGGCTGCTGCGAGGCGCAGGAAGGTGGAACCGTCTGCGTACGCGTAGTTGCCCATCACGAGGGGGCCTTCGAAGGACGACAGCCACGAATGGATCTCGGGCGTCTCGGTCAGGAGATCCGCGCCCGCGCTCTCCTTCAGGGCGTCGGGATCCTTACTGACCTCCCCGCGCACGGGCGCATGCATCACACCGGCCCCCTTGCGACCCACGTCAACGATGCGTTCCCAGAGATCCTTGCGCGGGAGGTCGACGGCTATCATCTTCGCTCCCCATCGCGACAACCACTCGAGGGGACCCATCTCGGAGGCGGCGCCCAGCAGCACGAACGTGGTGTCCGACATGTCGAGCCAGCTTGGGTTGGCCACGACCGAACGCACGGCCTCGGCACAAGAAGGCTCGATGATCCCCGCGTTCTCCCACGACTCCAAGCGTTCGAGAAGTTGGTCGCCTCTCAGCTCCTTGCCGCGATAAGGGATCGCGAGCTCGGTCCACCGTTCTCCCTCCCCGCGGATCTCGGCGGTCGAGAGCGCGCCGTCATCGATGGTCTTTAGGGCTTCAGACAAAGGGACCTGGTTGTCGCCCCGCTTGAACACGAAGCTTTCGTGCGCAGCGTTCAGTCCCTCGGTGGCGATCCGCAATGCGTCCTTGGCGGAGCGTGCTCCGGCCGCGACGAGGTCCCTAACCGGTTCGATGTAGTTCTTGCGCCACTCCTTCTGCCCTGCTATCCGATCGGCGAGGGAGGACTCGACGGTCCCGGCCGCTTCGGCGAACACGTGCTTGCCGATCGCCTGCGAGCTACGTTTGCCGCCTAGGACCTGAAACTGAACGCCATCGCCCTCGTCGTTCTGTGCTGCTTCCATGATCGCCCCCGGCAGATAGGTAGTCGTTTGGAGGCAACGTAGTACGAGGGCTTCTCGACCGTCCGGTCAAGAAAGCCCGCACGCCTGGATTAAGGAATCCTCATCCCGCCTTAATGAAGGGGCGGAGTCGCGCCGGACATCCTCTAGTCAAGGAAGAAGTTCGACGCTACATGAGGAGGACACATGAAAATGAAGTCGGTTGCAGTAGCTTTCCTGCTTGTCGGAGGCCTCGTGCTGGGGACTGCACCTTCCAGCTTCGCAGGGGGCGGAGGAGCAGAGGTCATCAAGAACGGTCGGTGCAGCGCGAATAGCGATTGGAAGATCAAGCTGAAGAAGGACGACGGCAAGATCGAGGTCGAGTTCGAGGTCGACCAGAACCGAGCCGGCGACACGTGGAAGGTCACGCTGAAGCACAATGACTTCCGCTTCTTCCAAGGGGAGCGCGTCACGAATGCTCCCAGCGGTTCGTTCACCGTAGACAAGAGGGTCAACGATGCAGCCGGTGACGACGTCATCGTCGGCCGAGCCCGGAACACCCGCACCGACGAGGTGTGCCGGGGCAGAGCGACCATCTGAGAGGGAACATCCGCTCGTTCTCGTCCAGTTTCTGTACCGCCGCCTACCCGGACGGTGCAGATTTTGGACGAGAACGTCGCGCTAGGGGGCCCGGTTCGTCACCAGGCCGTTCTCGTAGGCGAAGACGATCGCCGCGGCCCTGTCTCGCAGGCTGAGCTTCGTCAGGATGTGCCCCACGTGCGTCTTCACGGTCACCTCGCTGATCACGAGTGAGCCTGCTATCTCCGAGTTCGTCGATCCTCGCGCGATCAGGCGGAGCACCTCCAACTCTCGGGGCGTCAGCAACTTGGCTCTGTCGTTCATCTCCTTACGCTGGTGCGGCGCCCCTCGGTACGCGGACAGCACGCGGCCCGTCACGGCTGGGTCTAACCACGCTCCCCCGGCGGCGACGTCGCGCGTTGCACGGATGATGTCCTCGGCAGGAGCGTCCTTGAGTTGGAAACCGGCGACGCCGGCGCGAAGCGCCTCCGACAGGAGCTCGTCGTCGTCGAACGTCGTAAGCACGAGCACGGGAGGCCGATCTCCCCCAGCCCGCAACCGTCGCGTCGCCTCGATCCCGTCCACCGATCTCATGCGGATGTCCATCACCACGACGTCGGGGTCGGTGTCCGCGACAGCGGCCTCCACCTCGGAACCGTCGGAACATTCCGCGACGATCTCGAACCCCTCGTCGGGGTGAAGGATGCGCCGGAGACCGACGCGCACCAGCTCCTGGTCGTCGACGAGGACTACGCGGATCAATTTCGCGCTGTGGTTGGGGCGGTTACCTGCACCACCCAATCATCTCCCTGTGCCCCCGCCTCGAAGTCGCCCCCGAGAACGTTCACGCGTTCGCTCATGCCCCACAGCCCGAGTCCGTCCGACGACGCGTCGGTAGAGAGCGGCTCCGAAGGCAACGGGTTGCTGACCTTCAGGGTCACGTGGCCGTTGGTCACGCTGAGGGCAACGGTGGTCGGTGCACCGGGAGCGTGCTTGGCGGAGTTCGTGAGGCTTTCCTGCACGATCCGGTACAACGCCAAGCTGGTGGTGGGCGCGATCGAGGCGAGGTCGCCATTCGTGTCGAGCGACACCGACCCGCCGGCCGCGTTCACGTCTCGCACTAGTTTGTCCACGTCGGTCACATCGGGCATCGGCGCGTGTTCCGCCGAAGCGCCCGACCCCAGAACACCGACGACGCGGCGAAGATCGGAGAGGCTCTGTCGCCCGAGTCGTTCGGCCTGCTCGAGGGCCTCGGCCGCCTCGTCCGCGCTCCGCTCAAGAGCCTTGCGCGCTCCGGTGATGAAAAGCATCGTGACGGTCAGAGAGTGAGCGATCACGTCGTGCAATTCGCGTGCGATGCGTTGTCGCTCTCCGGTCGCCGCTCGTTCCGCCAAACCCTCTTGCGCGGCCTTCAGTTTCGTCAGCACCCGCAGCTGCGACTGGATCAGGTAGCCGCCCATCCATCCGCATGAGATCCCGATGTACCAGGGAAGCGCGTGCGTTATCCCGGTCACCGCTTCCTGGTGCCACGGCACCTCGGCAAGTCCGATCGTGGCGAGCGAAAAGAGGAGGACAGTCAAGCTTTCTCTGATAGGCGCCAAAGCTCCTATCTCCATGCCGAGGACGACCAGGAAGAACGGAGATACGTCCTCCATCGCTCCGGCCGCCGCCCCCGCCGATCGCTGCAGGAGATAGACGGCCCCGAGAACGATGGCAACAAAGACCGGACGTGGCGGCCGCCGATGCATCAGCTGGAGAACCCACGGAAACACGGCAACGAGTACCAAGGCCGTTTCGAGCTTCCAGTGGATAAGGGCGTT
>JAXDJL010000067.1:0-5424 GCA_034665685.1 Actinomycetota bacterium
TGCGCTGTGGGACAGGGACCCTTTCTCGGGCGACATCGAGGACGGATTGATGCATGGGCGCGGCTCCGCCGACGCGAAGGGTCCGGTCGCTGCACCACTCGAAGCGGTTGCGCTGCTGAAACGAGCCGACGTGGAGCTCGCCGGCACTCTCGAGCTCGCCCTCGTCGCCGACGAAGAGACGATGGGCTTCAAGGGAGCGGGCTATCTCGTCGACGAGGGGATCCTGAAACCGGACGTTGCGATCGTGGGAGAGCCGACGTCTCTTCGACTGGTGCGCGCGCAGAGAGGCGCTTACTGGTTCAGCATCCACACGCGCGGAGTGGCGGGGCACGGATCGGCGCCGGAGCGCGGCGTGAGCGCCATCAAGCACATGGCGGAGATCGTCTTGCGACTCGACGAGACGTTGCCCTCGGTGAAGCACGAGCTGTTGGGGGGGCCGAGCATCAGCGTGGGAACGATTCACGGCGGAGAGAAGGTCAACATCATCCCCGCCGGATGCACGATCGAGGTGGATCGCCGCAGCATCCCGCAGGAGTCCTCCCAGGACGTTCGAGCATCCATCGATGCCGCCATCGATCTCGCGCGGCGACGCTTCCCGGACCTGGATGCGCGCGTCGAGCTTGCGTTCGAAGCAACTCCGTTCGAGATCGACGAGGACGCGCCGCTCGTGCAGGAGATGGTCGGCGCATTGAGCGAGGCGAACGGGCGGCCCGCCGAGATCATCGGCTTCCGCGGCGCTTCAGATGCCCGGTTCCTGAGGGACACGGGCGCAGACGTCGTCGTGTGCGGCCCCGGTGACATCGCCGTGGCGCACACCGCGCGCGAGTCGATCGAGCTCGCCGAGTTGGAACGCTGCACCGTTGCGTACGCGCTCGCGTTCGCGCGCCTGCTGTCTCCTGGGAGGTCGAAGCAATGAGTTCGCAGGAGGAGTTTGTGTGGGGGCACGTCATCTCCACGCTTCTGACGGGTGGATCGCTCTCCGAGGAGGAGGCAGGGGCCGCCATGGTCGAGATCATGGAGGGCGCCGCCACCCCCGCGCAGATCGCCGGTTTCGTGGTCGCCCTGCGCGCCAAGGGCGAGACGGCCGACGAGATCGTCGGGCTCGTCAGGACGATGCGCCGCTACGCCGAGCGCGTCGAGGTGACGGGGGACCTGCTCGATACGTGTGGAACCGGCGGGGATCGATCCGGGACGTTCAACGTGTCGACCGCGGCGGCGCTTGTCTGTGCCGGCGCCGGCGTGCCTGTGGCAAAACACGGCAACAGAGCGGCCTCATCGCGCGCCGGCTCCGCCGATGTGCTCGAAGCGCTTGGCGTCAAGATCGACCTCCCGGCCCCCGCGGTGGCGCGCTGCATCGAGACCGCCGGCATCGGCTTCTGCTTCGCCCCGTTCTTCCATCCCGCGATGCGTCACGCCGGCGCTCCGCGACGCGAGTTGGGCGTCGCGACGATCTTCAACTTCCTCGGCCCCCTCACGAACCCGGCCGGTGCGACCGCACAGGCTCTTGGGGTCGCGGACCCAAACATGGTCGACAAGATGGTGCAGACGCTGGCGCGCGTCGGGAGCAAGCACGTTCTCGCGTTCCACGGTCACGGCGGTCTCGACGAGCTGTCCACCTCCGGTCCGTCGCAGGTGACCGAGCTGGTGGGGGGCGAGCTGAGTCACTGGACGATCGACCCCGCCGAGCTCGGCCTGGAACACGCGGACGCCGTCGCGGTGGCCGGCGGCTCGGCCGAGGAGAACGCGGTGCTGGTGCGCGAGGTGCTCGGAGGAGCCGAGGGTCCCCGGCGCGACATCGTCGTGCTCAACGCCGCGGCCGGGTTGATGGCCGCCGATCGTGCGAAGGACATGGCCGCGGGCTTGGAACAAGCGCGCGACGCGATCGACTCCGGAGGGGCGGAGCGCTCGCTGGACCGATTGATCGAGGCGTCTAACGCCGAGTGACGCCGGCCGGGGGATCGCGACGGTCGAACGTCGTGGATGGTCTGCAACCCGCGGGCATGCTCCACGAACCGGTCACCGAGATGAGCCGGGCGCTGCCGTCCTGACGGCGCAACCAAGAAACGATCACCGCGCACTCGCGCTCGGCCGCAGGGGAGAGGTAGGTGGGTGGTTCCTCGGTCGCCGGTGCAAGCTGCGGTGAGTTCTCGTCGCCCGGGTCGAACGCGTGGGCGAGAGTTCCCCGGCGGAGGAGAACGAGCCGGGGCCCGCAGGCCATCAGCACGTCCCCCGCGGCGATCAGCGCCCGGATCGCCGCGGCCCGCTCGAGGGAGCGCGCCAAAGTGGCGGCTTGGACGCGAAGCTCCTCGGCCTCCTCGAACCTCTCCTGGCTCGCGAGCCGCCTCATCCGCTCCTCGAGAGGGCGGAGCACCTGCTGATGGTCGCCCGAGAGAGCAGCGGCAACCGCAGCGACCGCGGTCGCGTGCGAATCGGCATCCCCACCACTACACGTTCCGAGCTCGTGGAACGCACACCGTCCGCACGCGCGCGGCTCCGCGCAACGATGGATGGGAACGGCCGCGCGCAGAGCGTCGATCAGGCTGCGCACCGCCTTCAGCGACCTGAGGGGGCCCAGGTAGAGGCTCCCGTCCTCCTTCGGCACCCGCGCCGGCGACACCTTGGGGCTCGGCCGCGTGGCCACCTTGAGATACCAGTTGCTCTCGTTCTTGCCGCGCCGGTTGTAGGGCGGCTTCTCCCGCGCGATGGCGCGCGCCTCTGCCACCTCGGCCTCCAGAAGCGATGCGTACGGCTCGACGCGCAGGTCCTGCGTTTCGCGCAAGAGGTTCCTCATCCGCCGCCGCGGATCGCCGAAGAAATATGAACGGACGCGGCTGCGGATATCCGTCGCCTTGCCGACGTAGAGGGTCTCTCCACGCGCGCCCAAGAAGCGGTACACGCCGATGCCCCTGGGAAGGTCGTTCGCCATCTTGATCTTCCGGAAGGTCCCGTCGAGGCGGGTGGACGAGATGGAGGTGAGGTCCTCGACCGTGGTCACGCCGTAACCGGCGACCCGCTCGATCAGGTGGTGCAGGAGGTCGACGGTCGCGAGGACGTCCGGGAACGCGCGGTGACATGGTTGATGAGGGGTGCGGAGATAGCGCGCCAGCGTGGAGAGCTTGTTGTTCGGTACCTCGCCACCGAGGATCTTGCGCGCCAGCAAGGCGGTGTCGAGAACGGGATTGTCGAGGCGTGGATAGGCCGCTCGCGCAAGAGCGGCATTCAAGAAGCCCACGTCGAAGCGTGCGTTGTGCGCCACGAGGATCGTTCCGCGCATGAACTCGAGGAGAGAGGGGAGGACGGCCTCGATCGGCGCGGCGTCGGCAAGGGACGCGTCCGTGATCCCGGTGAGCGCGCGGATGAGGGCCGGAACCGGGCGTCCCGGGTTCACGAGGGTCTGGAAGGTGCCGACCGCGCTGCCGCAAAGGACCTTCATGGCGGCGACCTCGGTGATCGAGTCGTCCTCGGGCGACCCGCCCGTCGTTTCCAGATCGAGGACGCAGAAAGTAGCCCCGCTGAGGGGGGTTCCAAGGTCGTCGAAGGAGGCCTGTCGCAGCACGGTCCCGTCACGATAGCGAACATACGTTCGCCTATGCAAGAACATCTATCCTCAGCCGTCATGGCGAGCTATCGATGTGGAGCGTGCGGCAACAAGACCCGGTTCGACGTGGTCGAGGCGAAGCGGGTGAAGGCCTTCCATCACTTCGATCTGGCCGGGGAGGTCACGATCGAGGAGGAAGAGGTCCTCGATCACCGGGTGGAGAGCGTCACGTGCCGCTGGTGCGGCTCGTCCGACTCCATCGAGGAGCAGACGGCGGCCCCCGCAGAGGGCGCGGCCGAGTGACCGACGGCCCGCTCGCCGGCGTGAGGGTCCTCGACCTGACCCGCCTCCTGCCCGGCGGCTACGCCACACTCCTCATGGCCGACCTGGGAGCCGACGTGATCAAGGTCGAGGAGCCGGGCAAAGGCGACTACATCCGGTGGACGCCTCCTCTGGTCGGCGAGCTCTCGGCCGCGCACATCGCCCTCAACCGAAACAAGCGCTCGATCACGCTCAACCTGAAGTCAGAGGAGGGGAGGGACCTCCTGCTTCGCCTCGCCGAGGGCGCGGACGTTCTCATCGAGTCGTTCCGTCCCGGCGTTCTCGACAGGCTCGGCGTGGGTTATTCGACGCTCCGCGAGAGGAATCCCGGTCTCGTCTATTGCGCGATCAGTGGGTACGGGCAGGATGGGCCCCGCTCCCAGACGGCCGGACACGACATCAACTACATCGGCTACGCGGGCGTGCTCGGGATCATCGGTGAGGAGGACAGACGCCCGGCGGTTCCCGGCGTCCAGGTGGGGGACCTAGCGGGCGGCGGCATGGCGGCCGTGATCGCGATCCTCGCCGCACTGCATCGCAGAGACGCAACCGGCGAGGGCGACTTCTGCGACATCTCCATGATGGACGGTGCGTTCTCGTGGCTCTCGATACATGCGGCGGAGTTCGTCGCGACGGGGACCACCCCGCAGCGCGAGCGCATGCACCTGTCGGGCGACCATCCCTGCTACCGGGTCTATCCCGCTGCCGATGGCTGGCTCTCCGTCGGCGCGCTCGAACCGCAGTTCTGGGCCGCTCTCTGCGCCGCCATCGAACGCCCCGACCTAGCGGACGACGCATTCGCCGCCGGCGAGCGACGAAACGAGGTGATCGCTCAACTGAACGATCTCTTCGCCACGAAGACGCGGGCTGAGTGGATGGACGTACTCGGCGATCTCGACGTGTGTGTCGGACCCATCAACGACTTCGACGAGGCGTTCGCCGACCCGCAGCTCCTGCACCGAGAGATGATCGTGGAGGACGAGCTGCCGGACGGACGACAGTGGAAGCACGTCGGCAATCCGATCCGTCTACGCACCGCGCCGGGAAACGTCAAACGGAAGCCACCTCCCGGAATGGGAGAGCACACGGCGGACGTGCTGTGCGAGGCCGGGGTCGACGAAACAGAGCTGGCGCGATTACGGGATCGCGGCGTCATTTAGGTGCAAGACGTTTCGGAGGATGTCGCCCGCGCGCTGACCCGGGGGCTGGGGGCGTTCCTCAAGGCGACGCGAGCTCAAGAGTTGCCGGCGAACCTCCGGCCGATCCGCAGCTTCGCGCCCAAAGCTCTCGCGTCGCATCGGAAGACGCTGCTCGCGGCGCTCGACGACGACAGCATCCGGCCGCGCATCATCGAGTGGTTGGACGAGAAGCAGCACCCCCTATCGAAGGCCGACGCAGCCATGCTGCGCATCGCGGCCGAGAGATCGGACGGTTGGGAGAAGCAGCTGAGCGGGTCGGCGGGGGAGAAGCGAGCCGCGTCCAAGCCCAAGACCGACAAGGCGGAGTCTCTCGCGGCAGCACTCGAGCGCGAGAAAGAGAAAGGTCGCAAGGCGCGCCAGGACGCC
>JAXDJL010000068.1:0-3536 GCA_034665685.1 Actinomycetota bacterium
AGACTTTCCTCACCGGGTCTGCCTCTGGGCTCATCATGCCGACGATCGCATGCCCCGCTTCGTGGTAGGCGGTCTTCTCGCGATCGGCAAGGCTCAACACGATGTTTCGCTCCGCTCCGAGCAGCACTCGCTCGAACGCATCGTTGAAGTCGATTGCCTCGACCAACTCGCGACCGCGTCGAGCCGCGAGCAGAGCCGCCTCGTTGACGAGATTCGCCAGGTCGGCGCCGACCATTCCCGTGGTGCTCGCCGCAAGACGGTCGAGATCGACGTCGTCCCCGAGTGGGACTTCGCGCGTGTGAACTTCGAGGATCCGTTGACGCCCTGTGCGGTCAGGAGGCTGCACGGCCACGCGCCGGTCGAAGCGGCCCGGGCGGAGCAGCGCGGCATCGAGGATGTCCGGCCGGTTCGTCGCGGCGATCACGATGACGTCGGTGGACGGATCGAAGCCGTCCATCTCCGTGAGGATCTGGTTGAGCGTCTGCTCGCGCTCGTCACCGCCGCCACCTCCAACCTGGCCTGCCGATCGCGAGCGGCCGATCGAGTCGAGCTCGTCGATGAACACGATCGAAGGGGATGCGTCCTTCGCCTTCTTGAAGAGATCCCGCACACGTGACGCGCCGACGCCGACGATCGCCTCGATGAACTCGGACGCAGACATCGAGAAGAACGGGACGTTGGCCTCACCTGCGACGGCCCGTGCCAACAGGGTCTTGCCGGTTCCGGGAGGCCCGCTGAGCAACACGCCGCGGGGGATCCGTCCGCCAAGCCGCCCGTAACGGTCAGGGTTCTTCAGAAAGTCGACGATCTCCGTCAGCTCGTCCTTCGCCTCTTCGATTCCCGCGACGTCGTCGAACGTCACGCGTTCTGCCGAAGCCTCGTAGCGGCGCGCGCGGGAACGGCCGAAAGAGCCGAGCGCCCCGCGACCGCCTCGCCTCATCAGCAAGACGAAGAGACCGATGAGCAGGAAGGTCGGACCGAAGCCGAACAGCGCCGTCTCCCACCAGGCGACAGCGGTCTGGAGGGGCTCGGCGTTGATGACGACGTTGTTCCCCTCGAGAAGTTTCGAGAGTGCGGCCGTGTCCGCGAACGAAGGAATGAGCGTCGAGAATCGGTCGGACCTCCGAGAGCCGCTACCGGTCGGCGGATAGCGCACAGCACTCTTGAACAGTCCTTGAAGCGATGTGCCTTTGGAGGTGATGCGGTCGACGTTCCCCTGGCGAACCTCGTTCAGGAAGAGCGGGCTATATGGGATGTGAAGGCGTGGCGGCTCCGAGAGCTGACGGGACGCAACCCAGTAGTTCAGAACGAAGACGGCGAGAATCGCCACCACAATCCACTTGCCGATCGGCCCCAACGGACGCCGCGGGAGTCGCCAGCTCGGCTTCGGAACGTCGGGAGCGATCGGCCGAGGAGCCTTTCTGCCTGCACTGCTGCTCCGAAAACGGGCGCGCATCCGCCACTAGGCTGCTGATCATGCGCGTCCACGTCAAGCTGTTCGCGGGTCTCAGGGAGCGCGCCGGGTGGAGCGAGCGCGAGCTCGAGGGGGTCGATCGAGTCACCGACGTCTGGTCGGCCCTCGATCTCGGCGACGAGCCCGAGGGTCTGCTCTATGCCGTGAACAAGGAGTACGCCGGCCGGGATCGCCCGCTTGCGGACGGCGACGAGGTGGCTCTGATCCCGCCCGTTTCGGGCGGAGCGTTCCGCCTGAGCGCGGAGCCCCTCTCGCTCGACGCGGTCGTCGACGAGGTGCGGTCGGACCGGGCTGGAGCGATCGCGACCTTCATCGGCACGACCCGCGTGGAATCGCGCGGGCACACCGTCCTTCACCTCGACTACGAGGCCTACGAGGAGATGGCCGAACAGGTCATGGCCGACATCGCCCAGGAACTGAAACGCCGCTACGACCTGTGCGAGGTCGCGATCCACCACCGCACCGGCCGCGTCGACATCGGCGAGGCCAGCGTCGTCATCGCCGTCTCGGCGCCACACCGCCAGGATGCACTTGCTGCGTGCAAGGAGGCAATCGACACGCTAAAAGAGCGGGTGCCGCTCTGGAAGAAGGAGTTCTACGAGGGCGGCGAGGAGTGGATCGGACGCGGTTCCTAGGTCAAGAGAGCGCCACGCGCGAGTACCAATGAGGGGCCGCTCCGAGTCAGCGGGGTGAGGCTGTGGGCGATGGCCCGACGATCATTTTCCGGGTCCCTCAAACCACCAGAGGATGAAGAGGACAACGCCCGCAAAGACCCACCAGGGCCCGTGGACGACGAACTTCCACGCGACGAGCCCAAGGCCCGACAGAGCGGCGAAGAAGAGCATGCTCATCCCGAGCCTGTAGGCGAGGCCCGGCTGTTGGTCGGCTGGTGTATGCACGTTGTCTCTCGCCACGGCCCTACAAGTCCAGCGGATGGGGACGGCTCCCTCGATACCCGAAGGTCCTGGGTCGTTGGCCGATCGGCGATGTTCCGATTCGAAGGCGACTCCTCGCCCAGGTGCATCGTTGGGACAGATCAACGCCTCGTAGGCCTTCCGGCCCATTCCGGGCCGGTGCCGGCCCAACTAGTTTGGCGGCACAGGCGCCAAACGGGCGTCTACTTACATGGGGAGGTAAGTGAATGAGCAAGAAGTCATTTCTCACTGCTGCGCTCTGTGCAGCCGCCTTGGCGGCCGGAGGTGTGACCGCCGCCTTCGCCGGTGAGGTAAAGGGACCTCCGGGCACCGGTCCGGTAACCGGCGGCAACACCAACACCACTGCAGCGCCGGCACACGCCAACTCGATTTGTGCGTTTAGCGGGCAGAATGACTACGACCCGCTCGAAGGTGCCACCAACTTCCACGTGCAGTCGTTCGGGATTGACGTCTCAGGCAAGGGCGACCCCGCCGATCCGCACGTGTTCAACCCTGGCGTGGCATGCAACGGCCACACCGGCTTCTTGTCGGGTCCGTAGACCGCTCTTGGAAGTACTACGGCTTTCCGAACGGTGCCCGGGCACGCTCGGTCTCTGCAAGGGCGGAACCGGCGAAAGGTAGTTGAGGTAGGAGGTTGGCCCCGACACTGGTGTCGGGGCCAACCCTTCAGTGAACGGGCGAGCTACTTGACCTTCGTCGAGAACGAGCGGCTGATCTGCGATCCCTGGAATCTCACTGTGATCGAGCCCTTGAACTGCTTGTTGTGCGCACTGGCGGGCATCCGCCAGGTGCAGGACGACCTCCCGCTGCTCAAGCTTGAGTGGCTCCTCGCGCCGAGCGACTTGCCGGAGAGTCTTCCCTGACAGGTGACCTGGCCCTTGACCGCGTTGCCGGTGTCGACGTTGGTGACAAGCATCGACGCGGTAAACGGCTTGCCGGCCGTGGCCCTGGACAGTTTCGGTTTGCTGGCGCGAAGCGTTGGAAGTGGCGGTTGAGGAGTGGTTGGTGTGGCAGCGCCTCCGAATGCCTTCGCGATGGCCAGATGACCTGCGTCGCTGGGGTGGAGGTGATCTGAAGCGAGAAACGCTTCGCCTGCGGCGTCGAAGATGGGCAGAAGGTCGACTGGT
>JAXDJL010000069.1:0-3187 GCA_034665685.1 Actinomycetota bacterium
GAGACGATGCCCTGCGGCTGTGCCTCCTCGACCGACGTGGCGGCGGGATCGGCTGCAGGGACCTCCGGTCCCTCGACCAGTCGCCGCAGGCGCGCGGAGGGAAGCAGCTTCTGGATCCCGCGCTTGAGTTTGGCCATGCTCGTGCCTGACTTCGCGCCGATCACGAATACGTTCGGCTCCGTGAGTGAGAGAGCGTTCTCTCCGCCGCTCTGTACGAGCACGTCAACGATGTTGGGAACGCCGTTGTCGGCGAAGGCCCCTACTTCGAAACCCTCGATGCCGTCGATCGTCAACTCCACTCGACTCTCGAGACCGAGCTCTTCGGCGGCCGCGAAGGTCGGGACCGCTTGGCCGAAGATAAGGGCGGACCAGACGAAGTCGGCATCGCGCGTTGGACCCGGTGCGACGTTGCGGAAGCGCAGCGGTTCGACCGACCCGACGCGCAAGAGCGCTGCCGCTCGGCCCCTCGACCCGTCGCGATCGCACCGCGACACCGGCCACCTCGGTGACGCCGCGTATGCGCTCGACTTGCCTGACTCGAGCTCGCGCGATCGGCCCCGGGAGGCGCAGGGCGAACGCGGCGGTCGCGGGAACGGGATCGGGCAGATCCGTATCGGGAACGCCGATCCTCAACGGGCCGGGCGGGGCTGCTTCGTCGACCCGACCCCCGCAGGAGACGAGCAACGTGACGGCCAGCGAGAGGAGCACGGTTCTGCGCATCAGTCGAGCACGAACTCGAAGGCGAGCGCGCCGACGACGCTGAAGATGACGTCGGACGCGATGAGGATCGCGAACCACCCCGCGGACAATCCCTCCGCTAAGAACAACCCGGACGTGAGCTCCACGGCGGCGATGAACAGGGGGACCAGCGCCGGCAGAGCAAGGATGGGAAGGACGAGCTCGCGGCTGCGCGTCTGGGAAGCGAGCCCCGCGAACAGGGTCCCGATCGCAACGAAGCCGATGTCGACCAAGATGGTCACGAGGGCGAGACCGAACCATCGAACTCCGAGATCGAACCCGAACAACAATCCGAAGACGGGAAGCAGAACGATCTCGACCGTCGCGACGAACGTCAGGTTCGCGAACGCCTTGGCAAGGAACAGACCGGAGCGATCGATGGGGAGGAGGAGCAGCGAGTCGATGGCCCCCTCGGTCCTCTCGACCTCGAACGTGCGGCCGAACCCGATCAATCCCGCGAACAGGATCGTGACCCACAGGAAGCCGGCCAGCACGTCGGCGAGCGGAACGGTGCCGAGTACGAGGGACCCGGGGGCCGTCAACCGCGGCGCGCCCGGAAGGGTGAACGCGAGGAGGAGGGTCACCGCCACCGAGAAAGCGAGCATCGGCGGAAGCGTGTCCCTCCCGCGGCTCTCGATCCGCAGATCTTTCCCGACGAGCACCGCGACTTTCGCGAACAGGCCGAGCTCCCGCTCCGACGCCGGCGGCCCGCTCATGCCTCCGTCTCCGGATCGGCGGGGACGCGGATGCGATAACTGACGGCGTGCGCTCGTTGCAGGATCAGCGAAGCATCGGCGAAGCCCTTCACCCTCTTGGCTCCGTGGGTCGCGATGACACCGACGCGGTGCGGCTGACGCCACTCCTGCACGGCCATGCTGATCCGCTCGGCCGCGTCGTCGTCGAGGTTCGCGTACGGCTCATCGAGGAGAAGCACGTCGGGCGAATGCAGCAACGCGCGCGCCACGGAAGCGGATCGTTTCCCACCGGCAGACAACGCCCCGGCCGGCACGTCGCGACGATCCTCCAAGCCCAACGACCCGATCAATCCGTCGACGCGCGACTGGGTTGCGCCGTACAGCCGAGCGAAGAGCAAGAGGTTCTCGCGCACGCTGAGCCGTTCGTACAACCCGGTCTGGTGCCCCGAGTAGCCGACGCGTCGCCGGAACGCTTCGTCGCGCGCGAACACGTGCCGTCCGTCCAGCTTGATCTCGCCGGCGGTCGGCCTCAGGAGACCGGCGATGGCCCTCAGCAGGGTGGACTTGCCGGATCCGTTCGGGCCGAAGAGCCCGGTGATCCCGGGACGCAGTTCGAGGTCGAGCGCGTCCAGGGCGATCGTTCGCCCGTACGCGACGGTGAGTTTCTCTATCTGGATCACTACGAGGGCGTTCCCGGATCGTCCAGTCGTTCCTTGAGCACTTGCCGCTGCGTCTCCCATTCTTCATCGGAGATCGCGCGCGCCTCGTGATCGAGGTCAAGGCGGGCGATCGCAGTGAGGATCGTCTGTCTGCTGGACACAGCGGGCTCTCGCTTCGTGGGTGGGGGAGAGGCAGAGTCGTCTGCTGCGGTGCGCCTTCTGCGCGGACGAAATGCTGCGAAGCCGACCGCAACGAGGAGCACGACTCCGAGGCCCGCGGCCCCGAGGATCAGGCCGTTCGAGGATCCGGCCTCCGCCACGACGATTACCTGGACCGGGTCCCCCGCCTCGATAGGGTCCTTCGACGCGTAGCGCACGTATCGCTCCTCGCCGACGGTGACCTCTTCGGTTTCCTCCAAACGGTTGCTGCGCAGGTCGAGGGGGTCTGCTGCGTACACCTCGAGCAAGATCGTCGGGTAGAGCGCGGTGCGCGAGAGGTCGAACGTTCCGCCGCCGCCCGTGACCGTGTACGTGAACCTCACCGTGTGGCGTCCCGGAGGTATGGCCGCCGTTCCCGCGAAGCCGAACTCGCTGGGAAGCAGGGCCGGGAGGTCGATGTCGGAAGGTAGCAGCTGGACGCGCGGAGCTCCACGATCGTCCCGTACCACCGCGTCGGGAAGTGGGAACGCGATGCTCGGGGTCGCTGCGTCACCACCACTCGCTCTGCCTCTTCCGATGTAGGCGCGCTGTGACGAGTTGAGGATCGTCACCGATTCGATGAGCGTTACGGCGCCCTCCTGGTGTGTGACGAAGACGTCATCGCGCGGAACCTGGATGACGCGAGGTTCCGTGGTGGTCGGCCATACCCTCAGTTTCGTGTCGAACACGGGAGGCTTCTTGGTGTCGTTGGGCAGCTGAAGCGCTCTGCCCGGGAAGATCCCATCCTGGAAGAGCGCGTCGAGCGCGTACACGTAGCGCGGGCCCGTCGGAAGGTTCCGGAATGCATAGCGTCCATCCGCGCCCGTCGTGCGAGAGACGGTTTCTCGTGCGGTCCCGTTCGGATCGGCGCGCGTCAACGTCACCTTGACTCCGGCC
>JAXDJL010000070.1:0-13333 GCA_034665685.1 Actinomycetota bacterium
GTGATCTCGTCACCCTTCCGCAAGTGGAAGCGGCGCGTCTGGGAAACGGAAACGTAAACGTCCTTGTCGCCGGGCAGGTAGCCGCTCGTGCGAAGGAATCCGTAACCCTCCGGGAGCAGGTCGAGGATCCCGGTCCGGGTCTCTGCGTTCGGGTCGTCCTCAGCCTCGAGGTCCTCCCAACGCTCCTCGCGCATGAAGTGCGGAGTTCCGCCGCCGCCCGTCCCCCCGCGACCTCTGCGACGACGACGACCGCCGCCGCGACCTTGATCGCGCGGACCGTCGCCGCGCGGCTCGGCCTTCTCGCGCGGACGATTGCGTTGATCGCGATTCCGTTGATCGCGGTTCTGGGGGCGGCGCTGCTGCCCGCCCTCGTCTCTGCGGTCGCGATCGTCCACGGCGCCTTCATCTCGCACGCCGGGGTCGCGTCCGCCTTCCGACGGATTACTCGGGGAACCGCCCGAACCCGTGGGTGCAGGTGGCGCGGCCTCACGCTGGCGCGGTTGGCCGTTTCCGGATGAGGCACCGTCGGAGGGCTTCTTGTCGGATCCCGTTGAGGATTGCTTCGTCTCTGTCTTGCCGCGTCCGTTGGAGCTTCCTGCTCCGGCGATCGCGTCGACGATCTGAGACTTCTTCAGTCCCGTCACCTTCACGTCGAGAGACTTAGCGATCTCCTTCAGTTCTGCGACGGCTTTCGACTCGAGGGTCGAACGGTCCATCTTCTACGCCTCCTGCTGCATCGAGGGAAGCAACTCGCCTAGATGAGGCTTCGCTTCTTCCCAGTCTTGAGCGAACTTCTTGAACCCTGCTTCGGTTAGTGGGTGTTTCACCAACATCTCGAAAACCTTGAAGGGCATCGTTGCGATGTCTGCTCCCAAGCGACCCGCTTCCACAACGTGAAGTGGGTGGCGGAGGCTGGCCGCCAGCACCTGGGTTTCGTAGTTCTGAACGGCGTAGATCTCGCAGATATCCGACAGGAGTCTGAGTCCGTCGGTCGCGACATCGTCAAGCCTACCCAAAAACGGCGAGATGATGTGCGCTCCCGCCTCAGCGGCCAGTATCGCCTGCGTGGCGGAGAAGCAGAGGGTCATGTTGACCCTGATGCCCTCATCGGACAATTTCCGGGTTGCGGCCAGACCATTTGGTGTCAGCGCGATCTTTACGATGGCGTTGTCCGCGATCTGAGTTATCTCGCGACCCTGAGTGATCAAACTGTCCGTGTTGTCGCCGGTCGTCTCAACCGAGACCTCGCCGTCCACGATCGAACAGATCTCTTTGACGAGCGGAAGGAAGTCCGCAGACTCCTTACCGATCAGCGTGGGGTTGGTCGTTATGCCGCGCAGAACGCCCCAGCGCACACCTTCCCGGATCTCATCCAGGTTGGCCGTATCAAGAAATAGCTTCATGCGTTTTGGTCCCTTCCCTTTCCTGTCTGTCGATGACCTCTACCGCGCGCTCGAGGAGCGTGTCGTCTTCTTTCGCCACCGGGACGCCTCGACCCGCTGCTTCAAGTGCTTTGCGGATCACGTGGTCGATGATCTGGGAGAGAGTCGCATCGAGATCGTAGTGCTCAATGGTCGGCACTCCCCGCATCAGCGCCGAGGAGATCATGTACTTCTGGATCCGGCGGATCTTCTTGAAGTTCTCTACGTACCGATCGCCGGGACGCAGACGCGCTTCCCTTGACCGAGCGTAGAAATGACTGAGGTGTAGATCTTGGTCTTCAACCGTCACCACCAAAGGAACGATCACGGCCTGCTCGTGCTCCGCGCTCGATAGGAAACCCGGTACCAGATGCGCGCCCTCCAGGATGATGTCCGTTCCTTCCGCGATCGCTCGGTCGAGTAGTGCTTGCGCCCCCACTGCAACGGCCGCCGCCTGCTCCCGGAAACCGATGATCAACCGGTCTCCCGAATGCGGGATCGGCTGACGCACCGCCTTGTCGGCCTCGAAAGACGACGCGTACAGCGTCGGGAACATCTCTGCGGTGAACGCACTGCGAAGCACCTCGCGCACCGCGTCGGTAGACACGACCCTGGTTATCCCCAACCGCGTTGCCAGCTGAGTAGCGATGGTCGACTTCCCGACCCCTGTAGCGCCGCCGATCAAGATGATGAGCGGCGTGTCCAGCTCCGCGACCGACTGCCATTTGATCAACGCTTCCGCGTACTTGTCGCCGGTCTCCCGCCGCAGGATCTCAACGGTCATGTCCCGAAGTCGCTCCGCCGACACGGTTTCACTGCCGAGGGCTAGCAACTCCTTCTCGACCAGGTTGGCGACCGCATACGAGCGGGCCGGACCCAGTCCGGTGACCATGAGTGACGAAGCCGTAAGGCCCTTCGAGTACGGCAACCCGTGCTCGTGCTCCGCGATGAAGATGTGTTTGCGACGAGCCTCGGTCACGACGCGTGACCACGGAAGCGGGACGCGGCCGTCTCTGCTGCTTTCAGCACGACGCTTTCCAGATCGTCACCCTGTACCCCCATCGGCAGGTTGTCCATGTAAACGACATCCAAGCCCTCGGCCAATCCCCGTCGCGTCGCAACGTCGATCCCTGCGGCTTTGATCTCGCACAAGAGAACCTCTGCCTTCTTTCCCACGCCTTTCAGCTCCTCCTCCAACTTCGATCGGTCCGAGAGGGAGTGACTGATCCCCACCACCTTGCATCCGTGTTCCTTGGTTAGATGCGAGGCGATCGAGTCAGCCGCCGCCTCGGGCGCCGTCGTTGTGACGAACACCGAGGCTCCCTCGACCGAGCGGGTTGGGGTGGGACGAAAGACCGTTCGAACCACTTCGATCTCTGTCGTTGAGCCCCCCCGGATCTTGTTGCGCCAAGAGGCGTGGATCTGGGAGATGAGGGAGGAAACCTTCGATGGAGAACCGAACGGCTCTTCACACATAGTAACCACCACGAAGTCGGCAAGCAACAACCTGTAGGGACCGAGGTAACCGGATACGTATTCATCGGGGATAGAAGCCGGGATGATGAGGCCGTATCCGTCGGCTCGAACGGGGGGCACCGCGGACCCGGATCCCTCTAGAAGGAGGAAGTCGCCGGGGAGCTCGTTGGCCATCTCCACGCCGCGAGGGACGTTCGAGATCTCGACGCCTCCAGCGAGGCCGCCGCCGCATCGGCGGCACCCCACCGTCATGACCCGTCCCAGGACCGCGTCCTCGACGTAGTCCGAGGCAGCATGTTTCCCCGCCTCCGCCAGCGCCAATAGGTCCTGCGGGGTCATGTCGATCTCGGCGCCGTTCAGAACCTCGGGCTCCGGGGGTCCTCCACGTCCCATGGCGATGATGATCGGGTGATGCCCGTGCTTCGTCAGGGCGCGAGCCATGTATCCGGCCACCGCCGTCTTCCCGGTCCTCTTGCCCGTGCCGAGGATCCCGAGCGACGGTTTCGTCGCTATGCGTCGCCGGTCCGGCGGGCGCAGAGAGAAGTCGGCGCCCTCATAAGGGACCTCGAGATAGAGGGCCACGGACGCCAGCTGCAGGCGTTTCCGATAGTCGAGGACCGGCTCGTCGGAGAGATCGATGATTCCCTCCGGCGCAAACTCCGCGATCGCGCTCGCCAGTGTCTCGCGGGGATCCTCTCCGAACCTCACGCCGACTCCCCCATATGCCTCTACTCCCCCGGCCGGGAGCTTTTCGCGGCCCCCCACGAGGACCGCGGCCGCTATCTCTTTGCCGGAGGCCGCGATCTCTTCGAGTGCTGATTCGACGACCGGCGGATAGTGCTCGCCGTCGACGATGACGAGATACGAGATTGGGGGCCCTCCCTGGAGGGGCGGTTAGGAGTGGTCGAACAGGGAAACCTTAAGCGATACAACCCCCTTCTCCGAGGAGGCCCGATGTTTGGAAGAACGAGAGAGGTCCCGTCAGATAGAGCCCCGTTCGCACGAGGCAACGCCAGCGGGATATCCATCCTTACCGGCGTGGTCGTCGCGATGGGAGCGATGTTCCTCCTGCTCGCTCTGATCGGGGGCATCCTCGTGGCGCTGGATTACGTCGACGTCGACGTCCCGACTTCCGAAGCGATCGAGGTAGGCATCGGAGCGGGGATCGCGTTCGTGATCGCGCAGTTCCTTTCGTACTTCTGGGGCGGCTACACCGCCGGGCGCATGGGTCGCGGAGCCGGCTTCCTCAATGGTCTCGGCGTCCCGATCGTGTCGATCCTGGTCGCGCTGATCGTCGGTGGCGTAGTCGCCGCGCTGGGAGCAGACGCAACTCTGAACCTTCCGTTCGCCGACAACAGGCTGCCGGTTGAGGACAACTACGTCGTCGATTGGGGTGTTGGCATCGGCATCGCGTCGCTGGTTGCGATGTTCTTAGGTGGGATCTTCGGCGGGATCGCAGGATCTCACTGGCACACGAAGTTGGAGCGCAAGGTGTACGAAGAAGAACACGAGAAAGAGGCTGAAGCGGTTGCCGCGCGGAAGACCGAAACGGCTCCCGTCGTTCCTCCCGAACGGAAGATAACGACGGACGGCTCGACTTCGACCGATGGTTCGGCCGGGGTCGGAAGCTCGGGCACCACAACAACGGATGCGGAGGGGACCACTCGCACCTACCGGAGCTAGGTGAGGCGATCGGTGCTCCGTCCTAGTCGGCGGAGGCGCCTGATTCCTCCCACTCGCTGACGAAGACGCGCCACCCCGCCTCACGTTCGCGACAGATGCGTCGCACCTGCTCCGCGCGCGTTGCCGCCTCGGGACGCGGGACTACGATGATCAGGGAGGGACCGGCCCCCGCAAGAGAGACTGCGAGTCCCGCGTCGCGCAGAAGAGCGTGAACCGTCAACGTCTCCGGCATCAATCTCATGCGGTGCGGTTGATGGAGTCGATCGTTCATCGCCTCCGCCAACACGTCCGTTCCTGCTCCCGTGGTCATGGCGGCAACCAACAGCGCCGCTCGACCGGCCGTGAACTGTGCGTCGGGGAAGGAGACCGACTCGGGTAACCCCTTGCGCGCTTCTGCGGTGGGATAACCGCGCGCCGGGACCGCGATGAGCGGCACCAAGCGATCGCTCGGCTCCAGCCGGAAGTAACGGAAGTCGCCGGTGGAACTGCCCTCGTAACAGATGACGAGTCCTCCGAGAAGGGCGGGCATCACGTTGTCGAGGTGGCCCTCCAGCTTGCTGGCGAGCTTCACGATGTCGATCTGTGGCACGTTCCTGCCGGTGATGGCGCGAGCTGCAAAGAGCCCTGCGACCACCGCGGCCGCAGAGGATCCGAGCCCCGACGTGATCGGGATGGGGTTCTTCACCCGCACCGCGTATCCGGGGGGTCTCCTGCCGACGTGGTCGAAGAACTCGTTCATCGAGCGGATAACGAGGTTCGTCTCGTCGGAGGGGAGCGTTTCGGCCCCCTCGCCTTCGACCATCACTTCGATCGAGTCGCGCCGGGGCTCGATCTCGACCTCGAGATGCATCTTGATGGCGACGCCGAGCGCGTCGAAACCCGGACCGAGATTCGCAACCGTTGCAGGAACGCGTACCTTGACCGCGGCTGGCATCAGTGCCCCTTTCGCCTTTCGCTCGCTGAACGATATGCGCTCCGCACTAAGTCAGCTCGAGCTGCTTGAGGATCTCTTCGACGTCGGGCCCCACCAGCGGGGGCCGGGGGGTTGCCGCGATGACCCAGTCCGGGTCCTTCAGCCCATGCCCGGTCAGCACGCAGACGACTCGAGCGCCGGCCGGCACCTGGCCCGCCGCGCTCATCTTCTTCAATCCGGCGACACCCGCGGCGGAGGCCAGCTCGACGAAGATTCCCTCGCGCGCCAAAGCCTCGTACGAATCGATGATCTCCTCATCGCTGACGGCGCGTATCGCTCCGCCCGATGAGTCCGCGGCCTCCACCGCGCCGGCCCACGACGCCGGGTTCCCGATGCGGATCGCCGTGGCCACCGTCTCCGGCTGCGCGACCACTTGGCCGGTCACGATCGGGCTGGCGCCCTCGGCCTGCCATCCGAACATCTGCGGAAGAGCACGCGACCATCCCGCATCAACGGCCTCGCGGTACCCGCGCCAGTAAGCGGTGATGTTCCCGGCGTTACCGACGGGCATCAGATGCAGGTCGGGGGCGCCTCCCATCGACTCGACGATCTCGAAGGCTCCGGTCTTCTGTCCTTCGATGCGGAATGGGTTGACCGAGTTCACGAGCGTGATCGGATGCGCGGCGGCGAGCTGCTTCGTCAATTCAAGCGCGTGGTCGAAATTGCCGTCGACCTCCAACACCCGCGCGCCGTGTACCAAAGACTGCGCGATCTTGCCGAGCGCAACCTTGCCCCGCGGTATCAAAACTCCGCAAGGAAGACCTGCTCTGGCTGCATAGGCGGCTGCCGACGCGCTCGTGTTTCCGGTCGACGCGCAGACGACGGCAGCCGATCCCTCCTCCACCGCCTTTGAGATCGCGACCGTCATCCCGCGATCCTTGAAGGAACCGGTCGGGTTCAGCCCCTCGTACTTGAGCCACACCTCCGCGCCGGTGGCCGACGAGAGGCGCTCGGAGAAGATGAGCGGCGTTCCTCCCTCCCCCAGCGAGACGACCGGCGTGGCGTCGGACACCGGAAGATGCGACCGCCATCGCTCGATGATGCCCGAGCGCGCCGCCGATCCGGCCTTCGTCCTGGTCGTCATTCCTCGGCTCCTTCGACGCGGATCCGGGCGTCGATAGAGCGCACCCCCGGCAGGTCCTCGAGCTCGGAGAACGTGCGCTGATGACGCCCCTCGGGAGCCGTATGCGTCACGAGCACGAGCGTGGCGTCGTCGCCGGCGCCTTCCTGCCTCACCGATGCGATCGATACCTCGTGGTTCGCGAAGATGCCGGCGACCGCCGCCAGAACCCCGGGCTGGTCGCGGACCGAGAGCACGATGTAGAAGCGGACGGGCACGTCTTCGGGGGGCCGGATCACCGCGGGCTCTATGGGATGTGCGTAGGCCGCGCCGGTCGCACCGGCGCCAACGTTCCTCACTACCTCAACGATGTCTGCGACTACGGCCGAAGCCGTTGGTCCGCCTCCCGCGCCGCGCCCCAGAAACATCAACTCGCCCGCGTGCTCCGCTTCGATGAAGACCGCGTTGTAAACGTCGCGGACCGATGCCAGCGGATGCGTCTTCGGAACCATGGCGGGGTGCACGCGCGCCGAGACCGAGCCTCCGGCCGAGTCGGCCACCGCGAGCAGCTTCACCTCGTAGCCGAGCGCGTGTGCGGCCGCGATGTCCTCCGCCCGGATCGAAGTGATCCCCTCGCGCTGCACGCTGTCGGGTGCGACGAATGCCTCGAACGCGATCGACGCCAGGATCGCCAGCTTCGACGCGGCATCGAATCCCTCCACGTCCGCGGTCGGATCCTGCTCCGCATAGCCGAGCTCGGTGGCCTCCGCGAGCGACTCAGCGAGAGAGCTTCCCGTCTCCGACATCCGCGTCAGGATGAAGTTCGTCGTTCCGTTGACGATCCCCATCAAGCGCTCGACGCGGTCGCCCGCAAGGGACTCCTTCATGGGCCGAACGATGGGTATGCCGCCGCCGACCGCCCCCTCGAACAAGAGATCCACCCCGGCCTCCGACGCGGCGCGGAACAGCTCGCCGCTGTGTGCCGCCACCACCTCTTTGTTGGCGGTGACGACATGCTTGCCGGCCTTCAGAGCCGCGAGGATCAGCGTCAGTGCGGGCTCCTGTCCCCCGATCAGCTCCACGACGACGTCGATGTTCGGATCGTTGACGACGTCCCATGGGTCGGTCGTCCACACCTCGTCCGGAACCGGCAGTGAGGGGCGACGGGTTCGCACCGCTATGCGCGCCAGCTCGATGGGGCTTCCGGCTCGCTGCTCCAGATGTTCGCGTCGCTCCAGCAAGATGCGCGCGGTCGACGAGCCGACGGTGCCGCAGCCGAGAAGACCTATCTTCATGTGCGTGTGACGGCGATCAGTGGACGAGGCCGCGCCGGAAAGCTTCGGCGACCGCTTCTGTGCGATCGCGCACGCCCAGCTTCTTGAAGATCTGCTTGAGATACGTCTTGACGGTCTCTTCGGACACGTGGATGTGCTCGGCGACCTCACGGGTTGACTTGCCGTGCGTCAGCTCCTGCAGGACGGTCAGCTCGCGATCGCTGAGGGCCCGGATGTCCTTCCCGCCGATCCTGCCGAAGATCCCCTCGGTCACGTTCGGGTCAAGCACGGAGCGACCGTCCGCCACGTCGCGGATGCCCTGGACGAGAGCGTCACCCGACGCTCCTTTGGACAGATAGCCGTCGGCGCCTGCCTTGACCGCCTCCGCAACCGTGCCGGGGTCGGTGAACATCGTCAGGATGAGGACCTTCGTGTCGGGCGACTCTTCCTTGATCAGACGCGTCGCCTCGATGCCGCTCATGGTCGTGCTGAGGCTGATGTCCATCAGCACGACGTCGACGATCCCACCCCGGATCGCCTCGAGCGCCTTCTCCCCGGAGTCGACGACTCCGACCAGCTCCAGGTCCTCGACGTTCGAGAGCATGACCTCGAGCCCCTGCGAGACGAGCACGTGGTCTTCGGTGATGAGGATGCGGAGGCTCACGCCGCTCCGCCCGGGATGACCGCTTCGAGGCGCGTGCCGCGACCGGGAGCCGAATCGATGAGGATCCGCCCCCCAACCTGCGCAGCTCTTTCTCGCATCAATCTCATTCCCACATGGTCCTCTCCGATCCTGGCCTCGGGGTCAAAACCCTCCCCGTGGTCCTGCACGATCACGCGCACCATTCCATCATCATCCGTGACCCGGACCGCGACCTGCTTTCCTTCCGAATGCTTGAGGGCGTTGGTGACCGCTTCCTGGAGGATCTGATAAGCCGCTTGGGCCACCGGGATCGGGGGCTGAGCTCTGAGCGAATGCTCGATCGCCACGTCGACGCCCCACAAAGTCGACATGCGGTCGGCGAACGCGTCGATCGACGCACCGAGCGTTCCCTTCTCCCACGCCGAGCCGCGTAATTCAACGAGCGACTCTCGAAGTTCGCCGATCGCGCCGGTGACCGCGACCTTCGCCGTCTCCATCGCCTGCACGGCGGCGTCCTGTTTGCCCTGTTTCAAGAAATCGAGCGCGTTCCC
The DNA here is from genome assembly GCA_034665685.1 of Actinomycetota bacterium. GTDB lineage: Bacteria > Actinomycetota > CADDZG01 > CADDZG01 > WHSQ01 > JAUJNU01. The sequence continues at coordinate 9,082 of JAXDJL010000070.1, forward strand.
ACTCGCATAGGACGCCGCAGCCAGCGATTGCAAGCTCGAGTCGTGGATCTGCGCGGCGACTCGTTTGCGTTCGTCCTCGCGTTCGTGGAACAGCTTCTCCGTCGCCTCGAGCAGAGCTTGCTGCTGGAGTTGCAGGCGCTCGGACAGCTCCTGCTGCGCGCGGGCTCCCTGTATGCCGAACCGTGCGAAAAGCAAGGGGATCAAGATCGCCGCGACGGCCCATCCCCGCTTGTCGATGCCGTAGGCGAGGGCCGTCGCCACACCGAGTCCCGTCAAGAGGGCGTACGAGACCACGAAACCCCTGACCGGCCGTGGGATGAGAAGACCAACGGCCTCCCTCGGCGGTATGCCCTTCTCGAAGTAGATGGCCCCACAGATCAAGAGGATGTTCGTGGCCAAGGTCAAGAGGGTCGATGCAACGACCGGCGTCAGGTGGAAGGGGGCGCCGGCGAGCGAGAATGGGACGACGGCCGCGCCCACCGAAAGGACGGCCATCGACCGGTTGAAGAGAGCCTTGTGCAGGGGCACGTCCAACTTGAATTCGTCGATGTCGACCGTCCCGAGCCCCACGATGAGCACGGCGACCAATGGCTGGTGGCGAAAGATGATCGCGAGAGCGAGCCGTATCGGGAACGCCATGGTCACGTAGGCGTCGGAGCCCAAGGAGAGGGACAGCAGCTGGGACGCCACGAGCAGCCCGACCCAGAAGAGGAATACCGAGGCCGACGGGAAGTCGGTCCCCCGCCCGGCGAGGACGACGACGACCCCCAGGGCCACGGCGACCACGAACCAGGCGTAGAGCTTGCTGCGGTTCATGCCCCTCATCGTAAGGATTGCCGGGCGCTGGGGCCGTTTGTTTGATAAAAAAATCGGGAGGGGAGCCTCTACGCTCTCCCTCCCGACGATCTAGACCGTGTGATGCCTACTTCCAACTCCAGCTGGCGCCGGCAGTCTGGAACACCGCTGCAATGACGCTTGCAAATGCGATAAGACGAAGCTTCATGCGGACCTCCCTTCGAGGAACCTAGAAGTAACTTGACTAGGTCCGGCCTTTCGGCCGCCGCTCCGCTCATGCTGCTTGGTTCTTTAGGCTGTTAGGCCCCCTCCCGCTTCGCTGACCCTCCCGGGTATGAGATTCGACCCGTTCGGGGGATTACTGACCAAGAGTAGCTGGAGTTAACTAGCGTTGCCAATGGCCCGTCTGGGCTATTTCTGCCTGTTTGGAATGGGAGGACATGGAAGTGAGGGAGCCCGCCGCAGCAGGGATGCACGATCTTGCCTCGGCATCGGTCCTCATTGTGGACCGTCACAAGTCGGTTGCGCAATCCCTTGCCGCGATAATCGGGGATCTCGGCAGCGCGGTCGCCGGCTCCGCGACCACCGCCGAAGAGGCGCTTCGGGTGGGCGCCCTGCTGGCCCCGGACGTAGCGCTCGTCGACCTCGAGCTCTCTCCCAACTGCAGCTTGATCACCGGCCTCCGCAAGGTGTCGCCCGACACGCGCATCATCGTCATGGGCGAGCGTTCCAAAGACGAGGCGGGCAAGCTCCTCAAGGCACTCGAGGCGGGCGCCGTCGGCACCCTCTACCGAGAGGCAACGATCGAGGAGATGACCCGGACCATCACGGGCTCCTCCAGCATGACGCCCGTCATCGCCGAGGAAGCGGCCGGACTCCTGCTCAACTCCTACCTCGAGGCGATGACCGAGAAGCGGATGCGAGACCTGGCCACGATCGAGACCCTGGCCAGCGCCGTCGAGCTCCGCGACCTCTGCACGGGCGAGCACCTGAGACGCGTGACGAAGCTCGCCATCGATTGCCTCGACAGGATCGACTCGGCCCTCGCCAAGAACGAAGAGGTCTCCTTCGGCTTCATGCTCCACGACGTTGGAAAGATCGGGACCCCCGACGCCATCCTCCAGAAGCCCGGCCCCCTCGACGACCGGGAATGGGTGGTCATGAGGCAGCACCCGGAGATGGGCGTCAAGATCGTCGAGCCCATCGGCTTCTCCCGGACGGCCACGGACATCATCCTCGGCCATCACGAGCGCTGGGACGGGAACGGCTACCCGCATCACCTCCAGGGCGAGGAGATCCCCCTCACCGCACGTACCTTCGCCGTCGCCGACGCCTACGACGCCATGACGAGCGACCGCCCCTACCGCCCTGCTATGGACGCCGGAGATGCTCTGGACGCGATCAAGGAGGTCTCGGGCACCATGTACGACCCCGATATCGTCCGCGTCTTCATCGACCTCCGCGAGAAGGAAAGCGCCGCCTAGTTAACCTGGTCCTTGACTGCTTGACTCCCACGTGTGAGCCTCGTCCTAAGCGCTGGGGCGCTAAAGGAAGGCGACAGGCGCACATATATGAGGGACGAGAACCTGGGCAACCTCGAACAGGACCTAAAGCGCGTGGTGGGGGTTCGAAGCGCACGGGTCGTTGGGGACGACGCCCCTTCCGAGATCCACATCGTGGCCGTCCCAGGCAGGTCGGCTAAGCAACTCGTGCGCGACGTGCAGTCGCTTGCCTCCGCCGGCTATGGGCTCGAGATCGATCATCGGATCGTCTCGATCGTGCAGCTCGAGGATGACGCCCCGAAACAGGTAACGATCCCATCGACCAACGGAGCCGCCCGCAACGGCCATGTCAACCGCCGTCCCGCGCTCGAAGCCGTGGTGCTTTCCAGCCAAGGCGACACCGGCTGGGTGAAGGTGACGTTGAAGTGGCCAGACGGCACCAACACCGAAGGCGCTGCGCCCGCCACTTCTACGCGTGAGTCGCGCGCCCGCGCAGCGACGAATGCTTTGCAGAAGGCGCTGGAGCCGGCCTTCAAGGAGCGCGGCGTGCAACTAGAGGTGACGCAGGTCGTCGTGCAACACCTCGGCACGAACGATTCAGTTCTCGTGCAAGGCGCTTACGAACAAGGAAGGAACAGCACTTCTTTCCTGGGGTCGGCCCTGATAAGCGACGACGTTGCCACCGCGGCCGTGCACGCTCTGCTGCAAGCCGTCAACCGGAAGTTGATGGACGAGTAGCGACCGTCTGCTCCCCCGGCGTCACGGCGCAGCTGTAGACGAGGATCCCCAGCCCGACGGCGAGCACAACGTCTCCCACGCTGAATACCTTCTCCAGCTTCGGGATGGCGAAGATGTCCGCGAGCCAATCGAGTCGCGTCGCTGAGTCCATCAGTTCGTGCTTGATCCCCAGCTCGGTTAACAGATCCTGCGTCAGGCCGGCGGCGCGCGCAGCAGATCGCGAGATGGGCATGGCGCCGTTGGCGGCGATGACGACAGCGTTCAGCGCGAGACCGAAGGTAGCCACGAGGGTTCCCGGAAGCGTCCTGTTCTGTATGAGGAAGAACAGGATGCAACCGATGGACAGAAGAGTGATCGCCAAACCCACGTTCTTCCCCACCGTGACCGGAGCCCACAGGTCGAAGACGATCTGAATGGCGAGCCCGAGGAAGATGACCCAGGTCCACGCGAAATGGGTGCGCGCAAGGTTGTCCAGCGACCCTCCCCGTACGACTGCAACCGCGGCGGCGAAGATGACCACGATCAGGGGTATGAACATCCCTCTATCCCACCATCAAACCCAAATGAGACGCGCCATCCGCAGGCGGCCGCCATATTTGAGGAGAGCTGCACATAATCTCGGGTGATGCCCGAGCTTCCCGAGATGCAGGCGCTGGCCGAACGACTCGAGGCCGCCGTTGGCGGCACCCAGCTCGATCGCGTGGACGTCCTGCAGTTCTCAGCCCTCAAGACGGTCGCACCGGGACCGCACGAACTCCATGGACGAAGGTTGGAGACCGTCTCTCGTCGCGCCAAGTACCTGATCTTCGGTTTCGGGGATCTCAAGCTGCTGGTCCACCTCTCCCAGGGGGGCCGGGTCGATCTCGAACAACCGCCGAAGAAGACGAAGTCGAAGGGCTCGGTGATGCGACTCGACTTCGGTCGGGCCGCCGTTCTCATCAAGGAGTGGGGGCACGAGCGCAAGGCTTCGTGGTGGGTGCTCCCGGCGGACGATCCCGGTCCCCTCGGTGGTCTGGGCCCCGAACCTTTCAGCGATGAAGCCCGCGACCTCATCTTCGAAGGCAGCGATGGCAGACGACTCCACACATTCCTGCGCGACCAGCGGACGATCGCGGGGATCGGGCGAGGCTTCACCGACGACATCCTTCACGCCGCCCGGTTGTCGCCGTTCTCCAGCCTGGCGTCCCTCTCGGACGACGAGCGGCGCGCGCTCATGG
>JAXDJL010000071.1:0-6207 GCA_034665685.1 Actinomycetota bacterium
GCTCGAGCCGGACATCGCGCTGTTGCCGATCGGGGACTTTTACACGATGGGGCCGCGTTCCGCCGCGGAGGCGATCAGACTGCTGGGTGTGAAAACGGTGGTCCCGATGCACTTCGGAACCTTTCCCATCCTGCGCGGTACCCCGGACCAGTTGCGTGAGCATGCGAGCGACGTCGATGGGCTCGAGGTGGTCGCCCTGGAGCCGGGGGGCAGTCTGGGCTAGCCGGCCTGCTGCATCTCGAGACACAGCAGGATCTCCTCGCCGGTGCCCTCGATCCTCGTCGTCCCTCCCCACTTCTCGACGACCAAGCGCAAGAGAGCGAAGGCGCGGAGCTCACGCCGGCCGCGCTCGACATCGGCGCGGATATCTCCTTCGTAGTCACAGCCGCTGATGTCGAGACGGACCGTCGCGTGCGGGGCGGCGGAGGAGGCAGCGAGCAGACCATCGCCCGAGTAGTCGCCGGCCGCGGCAACCTCGAAGGACCGCAGAAGCAATCCGTTCAGCATCCCCGGATCGGCGACGACGGTGACGTCTTCCTCGAGGTCCGAGATCTGCGCCTTCAACCAGTCGGGGTGTCCGAGCTGCTCCCCAACGGCGAGCAGAAAGCTCCTCAGCTCCACATTGCTGAGGTCGGACCTGGGCCATTCGTCGGCCAGGGAGCGCGCTAGTTGGAGGTCCTGCAAAGCCAGTGTCGCGGCCCGCGCCTCCCGGGCAAGCACGGGGAGGAACTCATCGCGGCCGGGGTGATCCGGCCGTTTTTCCAAGATGCCTGCGAAGGCCGACACGTTGCTGAGCATCCCCGCGAGATCGTGGACTATCGCCCCGACAACCGGCTGCTCGTCACTCATCGGCCTCCCCCAGGACGTCTGTTGCCGCGATCGCCGCCGCCCAACCGTGGGCGGGATCCTCAACCGCCAACCGCAGAACCCAGCCCTCCTCTGGAGCCCCTTCGTCCCACCGATACCAACGCAACTCACGCAGGGCGGCGGCCAGCTCTTGGGGGTCCGGGTCGGCATCGAGATCTCCGAGCTGGGCCCCCACATGCCACGCGAGTGACCGACCGAAGGCCGCCCCTCGACGCCGTCCGTGGGCACCCCCGCTGGCGGCTGCCCACGCCATCCGCTGCAGCGCCTCATCGAGTTGCAATGGACCGATCCCGAACTCGTCGGGGGTGATGGCGGAGATTGCGGCGACCGCGTCGCCCTCAACTATCCGGGCCGCCGCCGCACCGTTGGACTCGGTCGTCCACGGATGCACGAGCTCGAGCAAGGCCCCCTCGAGCTCCGGCTCATCGAGAGGCTCGGCCGTTACGGGCGTGCGCGTCTCCATGGGTGCGCGGGGCTCCCATGGTTCGGCCACCTCGACCACGCTCGATCGATACGTTGCGAGCGCGTAGGTCGGTTCCCAATCGAGGAGCCGCAACGGCAGGACCAACGCCTCCGATCTCGCACGCGGATCCTCCTCCAACACCTCTCCGCGCAGCACGCGTTCCTGTGCCACGTAAGCGATGTGCGGAGCCTCGATATAGGGGGCGAGCTCGGCCCACGTGTGCGACGACGCGGCGACTTCCGTGAGAGGACCGAGCATGAATCGCTCGAGGTCGGAGGGGATCACTTGGCCGACGTACTCTCCCGGGGCTTCGAGCGCGATCCGGTAGTCGATGTGCGCTGCTATCGGCCACAACTGTTTGCCTCGGTCCGCCGCTTCCTCGCAGAGATCTGCGATGTCGAGCAACCGATCCCACTCCCGTGCCGCCGTCAGGCCGTCGATCACCCGCAGCAAGCCGTTCATGTCGACCGCTTCGATCAGCTCGGCGATCCTTGCGTCGGTCTCCACCGGTGCAGCGTACCCAGGTGCTCGGGCGGGGGCGATGAGTGTTACGAAACCGTTCTGCGGAGGTGCGGTCGGGCTACGACCGCGACGACCGCGTTTCTCTCCGGGCGGCACGGTCTTGGACGGGGCGCGGGGCGCGCTCGTCCTTCCGATGGAGGAAAGCGAGCGGCGCCGAGGGCGAGCTTCCTTGCGCACTGTTGGTCGCCGCGCCGGCGGTCGGCGATCGCTTGGGCGGCTGGGGCGACGCTGGCTCTCGGCTCACGCAGGGGTTATGCCCCCCTATGCCCGGATTGAAACTACTCAGTGTGGTGAAGATGCAACGCTATGACACTAGCGATGAGCCAACGCCGCTCGCAGGTAGGGATAGATCGCATCGGCCCACACTCGATAGCCCTCGGCGCTCGGATGGAACCCGTCCGAGCTGTTGTAGCGATCCGGCTCGGCCGCAAAGAAATCCCTCGTCTCCTCCGCGAGGGGGACCACGGGCACGCCCGCTTCGCGGGCCGCATCGGCCAGGACCACCGCTACCCGGCGGCCGCGCCAACCGGCCAGGGAGCGCAGGGGCTCGAACCACGCGGCGACGCGCATGTCGGGTGCGCCGGCCATCACAACGGTCGCACCGGTCGCCTTCAGTCTCGCGAGGATCGTGGCCATGTCGTCTTGCAGCTCGCCCAAGGATGTGAGGTGGGTGACGTCGTTCGCGCCGATCCCGATGAAGACGAGGTCTGGCTTCGCCTCCTCCGCGAGAGGCAGTTGCTCCTCGAGAAGGGTCTTCACGCGCGCCCCCGATAGACCAAGGCCGGTTAGCTGCACGCGGTGCCCGTCTTCCGCGAGCATCCGAGCGAGCCGAACCGGGTAGGAGAGATCGGCGACACCTGCACCCACCCCCGCGGCTGTCGAATCTCCGAGGACGACGAAGTTGAGTGGTTCACCCTCGGACCCGAAGCGCCCCGATATCTCGAGCACCGGCTCGGTGGGCAGGTACTCGCGTCGCAGGGCAAGCACGATCTCGACCCCGACGCCGGCACCGAGAGCGATGAGCGCGACGAGAAGACTGAGAAGGGTTCTTTTCAACATCGCTGGGAGTGGGCTAGCTGAGACGCGCCGCAATCTTGCCGGCAGCGCGGTGGGCGATGCCGTAGATCGAGAGCATCGGGTTCACACCGGATGCCGTGGGGAAGGTCGAACTGTCCACCACGTAAAGGTTCTTCACCTCGTGGCTTTCGTTATCGGCGTCCACCGCGGAGGTTGCGGGATCCACCCCCATGCGGCACGAGGACATCTGGTGGAAGGAGAAGAGCGTCGTCGTGCCCGACGCGAAGCCGGTCTTCCTAACTTCTTCGGCCCATCGTTCATGCGAACCCGCGGTCCCGGGGAAGTAGGTCAAGGGCTCCTTCCAATGAATCGTGTAGATCTCGCGGGCCCCGGCGGCCTCGAGAACGCGTCCCGCCGCCACGACACCTTCCGTGACGATCCGCTCATCGGCTTTGTTCAGCTTGTAGTGGATCCGCGGTCTTCCATCCTTGGAGATCTTGATGCGCCCCGCCGATCTGTCGCGCGGCAAGACCGCGCAGAGACTCAGTTTGTCGAGCTTCTCCATGCGCGCTCGGTGGTCTGCCGCAGACAACCACGGAACCGCCGACGACGCACTGCCCGGGTGCACCGGCACCGTCTCGAATATCGGGCCGTAGCCACCGTCCCAATCGCGTAGCTCTGCCGAGTAGCGCGCCTGGAGCGTCCCTTCCCAGAGGCGCACATCGTCCTCGAACAACCCCCACGCCGCGGTCCCAGGGTGCAGGTGAAGGTTCCGGCCCACCTGGCCTCCGAGGCCCGACCGAAGGAGGAGAGCCGGGGTCTCGATGGCACCTCCCGCGACGACCACCGCGCGCGCGTTGACGATCACGCGATGTCCGTTCGAAAGGACCTCGACCCCTGTGGCGCGTCCGTCCGAGATCCTGACCTTCTGAACCTCTGCGTTGACCACGACTCGTGCCCCGTGTTTCGCCGCGTCTTCGAGGTACGTGCGCATCGACGACTGCTTGGCCCCCACGCGACAACCGAATCCGCAATACCCGCAGCGCTCATCTTGCAAGCAGCCGCGCACGGCGCGAGGGAGGGCGTCAACATGCCAGCCCAGCTTCTTCAATCCCTCTTCCATCAACTCGTCCCGCTTGCCCGCGGCGCTGGAGTCACTGTTGACGCCGAGCCGTTCGGACGCGGCGTCGAGTGATTCCTCGATCTCACCGGAGACGAAAGCATCGACTCCCGAGATCTCGGCCCATTGCTTCAGAACATGTGGAGGCGTCTTGAACGAGGTGGTGTAGTTGACGACGGTTCCGCCGCCCAGCGTGGACCCGGCAAGGATCTGGCACCCGAGGTCCGTCGTGGCGAGCTTCTGTCCATAGAGATAGAGCTCCTGGTTCGCGTCCCCCTCGCGGTGGTGGAAATCCGATTCGCTGTTGTAACCACCCTTCTCGATCACCACGACGTCGAGTCCCGCTTCCGCCAGACGCGCGGCCGCGCAACCTCCGCCAGCCCCCGAGCCCACCACAACGGCGTCGCAGTTGACGACCTCGTCCTCCGCGATCGTTATCGGCTCTAGATACTTCGGCTCGTCGGGCGCCTCGCCGAGCGGACCCAGGTAGCCGAGCTTGTCGAGCAGAGGGTTGGGGTAGCTGTAGAGCGCGATCGTCGAGGCCGTGCGCGCCCACAGCGAGAGGCGGCGCTGCGTGACGAGGCGCGAGAGACGCCACTTGCTGAGGAGGCGTTCGGCCTCCGGCGCCGAGAGCCAGGAGACCGGGACGGGCCTGCCGGTAAGAGCCAGCGCGCCCAACTTGGTGTCGAGCGCCTTGAGGGTGCCGACGAGTTGCTTCAGGTCCACCTGCGACGGCACAAGGCCCAGGCCCCGGCGCATGCGACCCGGAACGTCAGGTGTGTAGGCGTCGCCCAGAGCTCCTCTGGCGAGCGCGGCGAGTACGGGTTCGATCCGCGCATCAACCGGAGCCGCCTGCATCGCTAAGTTCTACAGCGCATGGCGGCTTAAGCCAAGCGGGTTGGTCAGCGCCTGCGCGGCTGAGTGCGAGAACGACGGTGCTGGCGCGCCCGGGGATTCTTCCGCCTGCGTGGTGCGCCACCTTCCGGACTTCTCTTGGGTCGCTCGGCCTGAGCCTTGGCGACCGCCGCAAGCACCTCTTGGGTTGCGTCCTTGGGCACCTCTCCTGCGCCGAGCAGTAGCTGGAAGAGCACCGAGCGCTCGAACTCCTCGAGGGAGTCGGACACCTTGTGGCGGGAGCCGCGGGGGCTGTCCCACTCGGCGATGATGCTCTCCGAATGAGGCACACCCACACGCAGTCGCGTGTTCCCTATCGTTCCTTCCCAGATGACTTCGTTTGGCTCCACGAACCCAGGTTAACCGCTTGACCGCGCGGCCGAAGCAGGGCACAAGGAGCCGAGGATGACGGCGCGGACGGTCCTTCGGGCATCTGCGGCACTCGTTGGGGACGACCTCACGACTCTCGACGACCCGATCGTCTTCGTCGAGGGATCGACGATCACCGCGATCGGAGCGGCGTCGGAGCACCGGCCCGAAGACGTGACAATCGACTGCCGGGGCCTCACCCTCATGCCGGGGTTCATCGACGCGCACGTCCACATAGGTTTCGCGCGGCCGGAAGACGTTCTGCAGGGAGGCGTCACCACCGTCCGAGATCTCGGATGGCCGCTCGACAGGATCGGCCCATTGTGTGAGGCCTCCGAAGCCCCAGACTTCCCGGGGCCGACCATCATCGCGGCCGGCCAGATGCTGACGGCGCCCGGCGGATACCCGACGAAAGCGGGATGGGCGCCTCCGGGTACCGGCCTCGAGGTCTCAGGTCCCGCGATCGCGGAGGCGGCGGTCGAGAAACAAGTCGCGGCCGGTGCGGTGATCGTCAAGGTGGCTCTTAACCCTCCCGCCGGACCGACCTTGCCGCTCGACACACTGAGGGCGATCGTGGACGCCGCCCACGCTCGGGATCTCAGGGTTACGGGTCACGTCCACGGTCTCGACGAGCTCCACAAGGCCCTCGACGCGGAGATGGATGAGCTCGCACACATGCTCATGAGCTCCGATCGGATCCCGGAGGAGACGATCGGCCGGATGGTCGCCCAGGAGATGGCGGTCGTCCCCACGCTGTCGATCCGTTCGGGCCTGGATCGCCGGAAAGCGATCGAGAACCTCCACCGCTTCGCGGCCGCCGGTGGCCTCATCGTTTACGGAACGGACCTCGGGAACGCCGGCCCCAAGCCGGGGATCGACCGGCGGGAGGTCAAGGCGATGGCCGCGGCGGGGCTCTCGGCGACGGACATCGTCAGGTCGGCCACCGTCGACGCGG
>JAXDJL010000072.1:0-2820 GCA_034665685.1 Actinomycetota bacterium
CGCCCGGTCTCTCCTTCTTCTTCAATTCGCACATCGACTTCTTCGAGGAGATCGCCAAGTTCCGCGCGGCGCGGCGCATCTGGGCCCGCTGGATGCGGGAGCGGTACGGAGCGAAGAACGAGAGGTCGTGGATGCTGAAGTTCCACACGCAGACCGCCGGCGTCTCGCTCACGGCACAGCAGCCGTACAACAATGTGGTCCGCACCGCCACCGAGGCGCTTGCCGCGGTGCTGGGAGGGACCCAATCGCTTCACACGAACTCACTCGATGAGGTCTTGGCCCTTCCGTCGGACGAGGCCGTCGAGATCGCGCTGCGAACGCAGCAAGTCATCGGTTACGAGACGGGCGTGACGAACGTGATCGATCCGCTGGGAGGGTCGTGGTTCCTCGAGGCGCTGACCGACGAGATGGAGGCGGAGGCCGAGATCTACTTCGCAAAGATCGACGAGCTCGGGAACGGCTCGATCCTCGATGGCATGCTCGCCGGGATCGAGGAGGGCTATTTCCAGAAGGAGATCGCCGACGCCGCCTTCCGTTACCAGAAGCTCCTCGAGGAGGGGAAGAAGGTCATCATCGGCGTCAATCGCTTCAACCGTTCCGTGCAGAAGGCTCCCGACGTGCTCGTGATCGACATGGACATCGAGGAGCGTCAGAAGAAGTCGGTCGCCGAGGTGCGCGCCAACCGCGACGCTCGCAAGGCCGAAGACGCGATCCAGTCGCTGAGGGAGATGGCGGCCGACGACAAGCAGAACGCGATCCCGGTCCTCGTCGAGGCGGCGAAGGCATACGTGACGCTCGGCGAGATGGTCGAGACGCTGAAGGACGAGTGGGGCGTGTACACCGAGCCCCCGATGTTCTAACCGCCGCACCCAGCTAACAAAAGCTCATGGCTTATCTCGAAGTAGCGAACCTCGGATTCACCCTGCCGTCGGGCCGGCGGTTGTTGGCCGACCTTTCCTTCCGCGTGCCCGGGGGACAGCGCGTCGCGCTCGTGGGCGCGAACGGGACGGGGAAGACCACCGTTCTCCGCCTGATAGCGGGAGAGGAGCCTCTCCAGGACGGCCAACTGCAGGTCGACGGCAGGCTCGGTTACATGCCTCAATTCGTCGGCTCCTTCGGCGAGAGAGCGACGGTCACCGATCTCCTGGTGAGGTTGTCTCCTCCGGCCGTCCGCGCGGCCCACGAGTCGCTCGAGAGCGCGGAGCGGATCGTGCAAGGGGCTCACGGTCACGTCGCGCAGATGCGGTACGCGGACTCGCTCGCTCGGTGGGGCGAGGTCGGAGGCTACGACGCCGAGGTGCTCTGGGACACGTGCACCTCGATCGCGCTGGGACTCGGCATGGAGAAGGCCGGGAAGCGCCTCTTGACGACGCTTTCGGGTGGCGAACAGAAGAGGTTGGCTCTCGAGGCGCTGTTCCGATCGGACGCCGACATCCTGCTCCTCGACGAGCCCGACAACTTCCTCGACATCTCGGGCAAGGAGTGGCTCGAGCGCACGCTCAACGCGGCGGTCAAGACGATCCTCTACGTGAGCCACGATCGCGCCCTCCTGACCAAGACGTCGACGCGCGTGGTGACGATCGAGGCCGGTTCCGCGTGGACCCATCCCGCCTCGTTCGCCACTTATCTCGAGGCGCGAGAGCAACGCCTAGAGCAGATCGAGGAGGAGCACCGCCGCTACTCCGAAGAGCACGCCCGCATCGTCGAGCAGATCCGCGAGTTCAAGCGCCGGGCGGCGATGAACGACAAGTTCGCCACCAAGGCGCGCAATGCCCAGCACAAGCTCGAGCGCTTCGAGCAGACGAATGCGCCGCGCAGACGGACGGAGGAACAGGACGTCAAGATGCGGCTCCGCGGCGGGCGGACGGGAAAGATCGCCCTCCGTCTCGAGGGACTGGCGATCGACGGGCTGGTTGACCCGTTCTCGTCAGAGATCTATTTCGGCGAACGGGTTGGGGTCGTGGGCCCGAACGGCACCGGCAAGAGCCACTTCCTGAAGCTGCTCGCCGGCGATGACATCAAGCACTCGGGCGAGTGGCGCATGGGCGCTCGCGTCGACCCGAGTCTCTTCTCGCAGCTCCACGATCATCCGGAGCTGAAGGATCAGACGCTCGTGGACATAGTGCGCGCGAGTGGTTTCGACCTGGGCTCTGCCATGGGCAAGCTCAAGCACTACGAGTTGCGCGAAGCGGCCCACAATCCGTTCGGCGTGTGCTCGGGAGGCCAGCAGGCCCGCTTCCAGATCCTGCTCATGGAGCTTGCCAGCCCCACGATGCTGCTGCTCGACGAGCCAACCGACAACCTCGACATCGATTCCGCCGAGGCTTTGGAGGAAGGACTCGAGCGCTACGAGGGCACGGTCATCGCGGTGACGCACGACCGCTGGTTCATGCGCATGTTCGACCGCTTCCTGATCTTCAACGAAGACGGAACGGTCACCGAAGCGCTGCTCTCCCCTTACGCCGTCGCCTGATCCATCGTTGCGAAGGTAGCGCCCTACTTGGTGAAGCCCAAAAGCCCTTAGTCGCCGTAGAAAACGAGGAAGAGTTCCGGGTGACCTCTTACCTCGCGTGCCAGTCGAATCACTTCTTGCAGGTCATCCAGCTCGTTCGGGGCCTCTACGTATTCGCGGAGCACCTCCAGCTCTGGAATCACGTCTGTCATCTGCATCATGTTGAAGAAGGTCGTACCCCAGTCGAATATCAGGCCGAGATGGGTAAGCCAGCGATCCCCAAGAGCCCGATGCAGGAGAACGGTGATAGATGCCCCGACGAAGTCCTGCGGGTCCTCGTCTTCCCCGGTGAGCTGCGCATAGGTAAG
>JAXDJL010000073.1:0-2552 GCA_034665685.1 Actinomycetota bacterium
ATCGACACGCGCTGGCGCATGCCGCCGGAGAGCTCGAACGGATAGCGGTCCTCGAATCCCGTGAGCCCGACCAGGTCGATCAGCTCCTGGGCCCTCGGTCGGTAGGCGTCGGCGTCGAGGCCGCGCATTTCCGCCTGGAGCAGGATGTTGCCGGTCGTCTTCCGCCAGTCGAGCAACACCGAGTCCTGAAAGACGAACCCGAGGTCGGTGTAGGGGCGGTCCACGGCGGTGCCGCCGATCGTCACCGTGCCAGACGAGCGTGGGACGAGACCCGCCACCATGAGCAGCAGGGTGCTCTTGCCGCACCCCGACGGACCCACGAGCGTCACGAACTCACCAGCCTTGCACTCGAGCGAGAAGTCCTCGACGGCGTGCACGTGACCCTCGCGAGTCTCGTATGCCTTCGACACCCCCTCGATTCGGATCGGCACGACCTCACCGGGGCCGACCTTGGCTGGCCCCCTCCGCCCCAGTCTGCGCGCGACGCTCACCGCTAGGCCTGCGAGAAGAGCGAGCCGAAGCCGCCGAACTGATCGTTGATCCCGACCGCGCGCAGCGCGTGCCAGACGGTCGCAACGTTGAGCGCCACGATCGGTTTCTCGAGTTCCCGCTCCATGTCCTCGACGACCTCCAGCAAGGAGAGGTTGGCGCCCGCTTGGACAATGGCGTCCACGTCGGAGCCGTTCAGCTCTCGGAGCACCTCGCGCAGGTCGTCCGGCGGGATCAGCGCTGCCGACAGCGCCGTCGGCACCCGCAGCCCCTTCATGCGCACGAGGTCGTATCCCAGGTCGGCGAAGAACTTCTCCACCTGCACGTCGATGACCTGCTGGTACGGAGTGAGCACCGCAATCTTGCGAGCGCCGTAGTGGTCGAGTGCGGCCGACACCGAGTCCGCCCCGGTCGTGACCTCGAGACCCGAGATCTCCTCGGCGTGCTTGATGAACTTGGTGTTGCCCTCGAGGCCGCCCATGAACGTCTCGGACGACATGCCGCAGATCAGACGATCCGGCTGGCAGGTAACGACATCGCGGATGGCGGTGTCGATCGTCTCGCGCATCTGGCGCAGAGTCCGGTCGGCCTCCTCGTCGTTGTCCGTGCGTGACTGGATCCACATCCGGCCCACGTGGAAGGTCACGCCTGGTGGCCGGATGGTGTTGTAGTCCGACTCGACCGCCGTGTTCGTGGACGGAGTGATCACGCCGAACTTCGCCCGGTAGCCGATCGTCCCCTCGGGACGCGGGGCCGGAGCCGTTGCCGCATTACTCATCGCTCGCACCTCCATGTCGATGCTTCGTGGGTCATCAAGCAGTGCCGCCGCGCCGGGATACGTGCCAGGAGACGAACCTGGCTTCCAGCAGCTCGAGGGCGTAGAAGATCGCGATCCCGATGATCGTCAGGTAGCCGATGATCGCGAACGCCCGCTCGGCGTCGAGCTCGGCGTTCGCGCGCACGAGGAGGCTTCCCATGCCGCCTACCAGCGTTATGTACTCCGCGATCACCGCCGCGCTGACTGCGAAGACGGCGGCGACCTTCGCGCCGCCGAAGATGTCCGGGAGCGCGTTCATGAATCGGATCCGCAGAAAGATCTTGTGCCTGGGGGCCCCCATAGAGCGCGCCAGGTAGATGGTCTCGGGCTTAAGTGACTTGAGGCCGACGACCGTGTCGACCACGATCGGGAAGAAGCAGATGAGGAAGACCAGCACGACCTTCGCCGACAGCCCGAACCCGAACCAGACGACGAGCAGGGGCGCGATCGCGATCTTCGGAATCGCCTGCGAAGCCACGAGCACCGGATAGACCGTGTTCTCGAACGGCCGCCAGGACACGATCGCGGCGGCGAGCAGCAGTGACACCACCACCGCGGCGACATAGCCGAGGGCGATCGCCTCGAGGGTCTCGACGGCGGCCGGCGTGAGAACGTCGACGTCGACCACCATGACGCGCACGATGTCGCTGACGGGCGGCAGCACCGTCTCGGAGACATTCGCGAGCCGGACGACGAGCTCCCAGCCGGCCAGGGTCCCGAGGAGCGACGCCGCGGCGTAGTACCCGGACCTCACGGCGTCGCATCCGTGGTCTGTAGGAGTGACCGCCCGGACGCCTCGCCCCCGGTGCGCTGCGACACGTGCCAATGGATCGTCAAGCGCTCCAACGCGACCAGCGCGTAGAAGAAGGCGACCGCGAACACGATCAGGTACATCAGCGCGCCGAAGACGAGCACCATGTCGAACACCCCCGAGGATTCGAGGATGATGTGGCCGAGGCCCGTCTCCGAGCCGACGAACTCCCCGAGCACGGCACCGACGACGGCGAAGGTCGCCGCGAGCTTCAGGCCCGCGAAGAGGTGCGGCAGCGCGGCGGGGAAGCGAATCCTCCTGAAGACGTTCCACTCGCTCGCGCCCATTGAGCGCGCGAGGTAGAGCTTCTCGACCTCGACCGACCGGAGTCCGGCGACCCCTGTGACCACGACGGGGAAAAAGCAGATCAGGAAGACGATGATCAGCTTTGACAGGAGCCCGAACCCGAACCAGGTGATCATCAGCGGCGCGATC
>JAXDJL010000074.1:0-3687 GCA_034665685.1 Actinomycetota bacterium
GCGGTGAACAGCTGGCTGATGCCGCCGTAGGAGATGCCCATCATGCCGACCTTGTGGCCCTTCACCCACGGCTGGTTCGCGATCGTCTCGACGATGTCGTAGCCGTCGAGGCTCTGGAGCGGCTCGAAGAAGTCGAAAGCACCGCTGGAGCAGCCCGTTCCACGCATGTTCACGTCGACGACTGCAAAGCCCATGAGGTTCGCGAGTACGGCGATGCCGCTGTGCGGTCCTGCCGGGTCCGCGTAGCCGTAGCCGGAGTACTCGATCAGCGTGGGGTACGGCGGAAGGTAATCGGGTCCCTCGGGAAGCTCGGTCCCCGGCGGCACGCCGGGCTGGCCCGCGGGACTCGTCGGCGGATGCACGGTGACCGCGAGCTTCGTTCCGTCTCGAGTGGTCAGGTAGGAGTAGTCGTTAACGGGGATCGACTGGTCGTAGATGCTCGTATCCCACGGCGCCGCATCATCGTTGTGCACCGTTACCGGCCCCGACGTGACCCCCTCAGACTCAACGCGGTACCCGTCACTCGGCGCAACATCGCGGAACAGGACCCCACCCAGCGAGTTGACGGTCTGTGTCTTGAGGGTGAGACCTTGCGGGTCGATGAGCGACGCTTGCGCGCCGGGCGTGAGAGCGGTGACGTACACCTGCTCGACACTGCCGACCGCATCGATGCTGGATGTTGCGGCAACGGCGGAGATGGCCCCCGCGCCCCCGAGCGAGCCGGTGAGAAGCCCGACGCTCAAGAAGATCGCCCCAAACCGAACACGGCCCCTCACAGAACGCTTCTCCACTCGCGCAGTACCCGACATGTCTCGCCTTTCTTGGACTTCGTCCGACCCAATACTCATTTGGGCTGCCCGGCGAAACCCCGGGCATGCGGGCACTTTCGCCGCCCAGGCCCTGTTTCCTCCCTGGAGGTCGCTTTGCTCTACTGCGTCGGTAGGTCCATGAATCAGGACCTTCAGGACTTCTCGGACAAGCCCGCCGCTCTTTTCCCAAGGAGAAGCTGTCTCCGCGATGGGAGATCGCCTGCCAAAGGGTCTGGAAGTGTGAAAGGACCTATCGGCAGGAGGATCGACATTGCATGCTCGGGCGATGAGTGACTCGCAGGCTCGAACATCGAGGATGGAGAAGCTGTACGCGGCCCACGCCCAGAGGGCCGGGCGCCTCGCTTACTTCCTCGTCGGCGATAGAGAGCTCGCGCAAGATCTCGTCCAGGAAGCGTTCCTGAAGGTGTTCGCGCGCTGGGGCAATCTGCGCGAGTCCCAGTCGTTCGCGGCCTATCTCAATCGGACGATCGTGAACCTCGCTCACAAGACATATCGGCGGCGCGAGGTAGAACGCCGCTATCTCGAGAAGCAACCGCGTCTCGAGGCCGTGGCTCCGCAGCGCGACTACGAAACGGCGGACGAGCTGTGGCGACAGATGCAGTTGTTGCCCCAACGACAGAGGACCGCGGTGGTGCTCCGCTACTACGAAGACCTCACCGATCAACAAGCGGCAGAGGCGATGGGATGTTCCGAAACGGCAGTTGCGTCTCTCGTGCAGCGAGCATTGGGCGCGCTGCGAAAAGACGCCCCAGCGGCAGAGGTGAACTGATGGAACAAGAGCTGAGACAGATGTTCGAGATGAAAGAGACCGAGATGGACGTGCCGCGGACCTTGTCGCCCGAATTGCGCAGCCGGATCGGAAGGCAGCGGATGATCATTGGCGGGCTCGTCGCGGCGGCTGCTGTTGCGGTTGTGCTCGGCGGATTTGCCGGGGCTCGTTCGCTGTCGAGCGATGAAGCCCTACCCCCCGTAAACCCGGACGTGCAGGAGAGGGACTCGTCTGGAGGGATGTGGCCGCAGTCGAACCAAGAGGAGGCCCAGCGCGCCCAGGGGCTCGCCGACGAAGGAAACCCCGACTACACCTGGCAGGTCTGGCCCAACGTCTTCCCCAGGGGGGCCGGCGAGATGGATCCTCGCGCTGTGGAGTTCTTCACCCGGTTCTTCCAGGAGAAGCTCGGCTGGGAGGAGTTCAGATGGGGTGTCGCTCCCGGGCTGTACGCCGGGGTATCCAATGACTGGCCCTGGGAGTTCGTGGCCGTGCGCTGCGCGCCGGGCGAGACGAACCCCTTGTATCCCAACGACCCCGAGGGCAAGGGGTGTGCGCCGACGATCGACGGGCATGCGTACGAGACGGTAAAGGTGAACGCCGACCAGCCGACGCGCCACTGGGAGGACCCCGACGGTCCCGACGGGATCTGGGTGGTGACCCGATGGGCGATGGTCCAGCCGGCCGACGCGCCGTTCACGGACACCCACGACTTCTTCGAGCGCCAGGCCCAGCAGATCGTGCCGCCTTCAGAGTCTGAGGCGACGGCGCTCCTCGAGGACTTCCTTCAGGCGCGCGTGGACGGTGACGGTGCCGAGGAGTACCTACACACCCCCACGGACGCGCCGATTCCCCTTCTCTACGCCACGACCTCGGACACCCCCTACGAGCGATCCGAATTCGAGCTGGTGCAGGGGCCCGTGTGGCCCGGCGGCTGGATGGAGTTCGAGGTCCGGCTCTTCAGTAAGGACGGAACCGTCGTCGAGCAACCCGTCCTCGTGGAGCCTGGGGAAAACGGTCGACTCGGGCTCGAGTACGGGACTCTGGAAGACGAGGAGTTCCCGACGACCGAGAACGGGGAGAACCTGTCCGAGCCGTACAAGATCCTCGGCAGCGAAGTGACCTTCGGCGTACCGCCGCCCTGGTACGGATTCTTCGACTATGGCCCCAACACGATCGCCTTAGACAGTGGGGACACGAGGGAGGCGAACTTCTCGGTCTTGGCCGACCCCTTGCCGGTCGAGGGCGGTTGCAAACAGGGCCCCGCTCCTGCCGATGCTGAAGAGCTGGTCCGGAGCATCCGGTCCGACCCGGACCTCGAGGCGACCAAGCCGGTGACCGCGAGCGTCGGGCGAATCGACGCCGTATGGATGGACGTGACAGCTGCCGCGGGAGCGAGCGTGTGCGACGACATGGGTACGGCTCTGGTGGTGAGCGGCCCCCAACTGCGTGGACCCGCCCTAAAACAAGGGAACCGGATGCGCCTGTATCTGCTGGACCTTCCGGAAGGGTCGTCCGCGCGGACACTCGCCATCGCGTTCGTCGCTCCCGAGGCCGGCTTCGAGTCGGTCCTGGAGGAGGCGCCACCGATCTTGGACTCCTTCGAGTTCGACACGCCTTGACCGCGACTCGATCGACGATACCGAGGCCGGGATGAGGAAGCACCACTATCGCAACAGCCCTCTTTGAATCTCAATCCGCAAGAAACGGACTTCGATTGACTTGCGGATCCGGTCGGAACCAGATTGCGTGGTGACCTGCGAGTCCAAATGGCGGAGGTGGGCGTCTCTAAGACATGAACTCCATCAGACCGGGAGAGACGATGCTAGGGCCACGAGGTGGATCGCTTCGTAGCGCGAGGTTCGAAGACCTCTACGCGGCACATGGGGGCGAAGCTCTTCGAATCGCCTACCTCATGACCGGCGACAGGGTCCTTGCCGAAGACGTGGCACAGGAGGCATTCGTCCGGCTGCTGAAGAGCTTTCACAACCTTCGCAACCCAGATGCCTTCAGGGCCTATCTCCTACGGACGGTGATCAACTTGACGAACAGCCACTTCAGGAAGTCGAAGCGCGAGCGAGACTTCGCGCG
>JAXDJL010000075.1:0-8834 GCA_034665685.1 Actinomycetota bacterium
AGGAGCTGCTCGGTCGAGCCGAAGTGATAACCGATGGCGGCGAGGCTCGTTCGCGAGCGAGCGGCGATGTCCCGTGCGGTCGTCGCCGCGTAGCCCTTGTCGAGGAGGGCCTCCAAGGCCCCCTCGAGCAGCGCCTCCCGATTCCCCACGATGGCTCCCTGTAGAACGGATGTCTTAGACATATGTACTATAGCCCTCCGCGAGCGAAAGGAGACGACATGGAGGCGATAGGGACCGGGTCGGGAGACGTCCAGGAGGTGCCGACGATGCGCTGGTCGCCGGCTCGCATCTATCTCGTCGTCTCGGGCGTCTTCCTCATCGTCTCGACGGCGATCGGCTTCGGGGTGGACAGTTCCTTCCCTGGTTCGGCCGACGCGGTGCGCGCCGCCGATCACGGGAACATCTACGGCCTCTTCGCCACCAACGGTTGGCACAACCTCAGCGGGATGATCAGTGGTCTCGTCGCGTTGGGCTTCGCCGTGCGGCCGGAATGGGCGCGCACCGGCGCGCTGTTCAAGGGCTTCCTCTACGTCGCGGTGACCTTGTCGGTTGCGATCTGGGGTGGTGAGACGTTCCGCATCGCGACGAACGCAGCGGACCAAGTCGTGCACGCGTCACTTGCCGTAACGGGCCTCGCTGCAGGTTTTGCAACTCGCCCTGTCGAGCAGCGGAGCCGTCCGGCTAACCCCTAATGATGATCGGTCGACAACTGCCCCAGCCGAAACCAAGACCCTCGCTCCACGCAGAGAAGAGGGAGTCCGAGGGCAGGGATGGGTGCGAAAGCTGGAGTCCGATCGCGACCACCACCTTGTGGGGTGAGTTTCCCCTCCATCGGTAGCTATAGGTGCGCGTACCACTCGTCACGAACGTCCGGCCGGGGGCCGACGTGAGGTCCTGAGAGACGGCGCCCGGGACCGGGGCGCTCCCGTCACCGTCCACCACCAGTTGCGTCGTCATCGGGCGCGACTTCACGATGCGGCGGCTACGTGACGGCACTGCCGAGAGGATGCGCATCTCCGGAGGGACCGTTACCTTGAAGAACATCTCCTTGACGCAACCGCTTTCCGGGTCGACCTCCATCTGGAGCCAGTAGGCCGAGAAATCGTGCGTCGCGTCGAGCTCTGCTGGGATCAGCTCGTACGACCAAGAGCACGCCTGCGCCTTTATCTCATTGTGACCGGGAGGACCATCGTCCTCGCAGCCGAAAGGGGATCCGACGAGTGGGCCCGAGGTCTGCGGGGGATCGGAGGCGTCGGGGTTCCGTGCCCCGAGCGGCGCCATCGGCAGGAGGAGAAACATCACGAGGGACCCAACGAGCGAGCTGCGCATCCGCGAGGACATACCGGACTGATTCCACGCCCTCGGCGCTTTACCTTCCGCGTGACTCCCGGTTTATCCCTGGTGCTTGGCGACGATCTTCTGGAGCGTGGGCAATCCCCGGATCGTCGTCGCTTGGCCCAGGGTTTTCTCGAGGAGAGGGCCGCCGAAGTCGTAGCCGCCGAAGCGGAGCCAGTAGAGCTCTTTCCGGTGGACGGTCAGGCGGTTGTCCTTGTTGGAAAGGGCCTCGACCTTCTCCCGCACCGCCTTGGTGACCGTCTTCTGGAGGAAGCCGACCTGCGGCTTCCCTTCCTTCTTTACGTCGGGGAATGGATCGTTCTCCCCGATCCTCGCCAGCTCGGCGGGCGTTCGGACGAACGTGGCCACCTCGAAGCCGAGGGCCTCCTTCAGTCCCCGCTCGATCTTGCGCTCGAGCGCGCCGGCCTCCTTGGCGGTGGCGTCGAAGATCACGTTCCCGCTCGCGATGTGCGTTGCCACGCCTGCGAACCCGAGGTCCTCGAAGGCTTCGCGGAGCCGATCCATCTTGACCCTGCGACCCCCCACGTTGATGGCGCGGAGGAAGGCGACATAGGTGCGCGGACGGGAGGGCATGTGGCTCCCGAGGGTACGGGGCCGCGAGCCCGGATGCGGCTTATTCGACCAGGGTTCTCCAGACTTGAGGGGTCGAAGGTCGCTTTCCCGTGCGACCAAAGTCGTAACTCCAGCCACTTTCATTGACAGAAGTAACACCAGCAACACATCCTGATGCCCGCACCTCAAACGAGAGCAAGCTAGGAGACCGATGATGCAGCGGACGGACGTGGATCTGAAGGAGCTGGCAGCGACGTTCCTTCGTTCCGGGCGCGCCGAGCGCGATCTCTCTCCTCACACGATCTCCGCTTACACCTCCGACCTGTCCCAGTTCCGTGAGTTCGCGGAGCGGGCCGGGGTTCAGGGCGCCTCCGACGTGGACCGCCGCTTGCTCCGCCGCTACGTCGCCCACCTCGGCGACAGGGGCTACTCGCGCCGGTCGATCGCTCGCAAGACGAGCGCCGTCCGCTCGATGCTCAGCTGGGCGGTCAAGCACGACATCGTGGACACGAACGCGGCGACCGACCTTCCGGCCCCTAAGCTGGACAAGTCGCTGCCGAAGGTCATGAAGGCGGCCGAGGTCGTGCGCCTCTGCGAGCTTCCTCCCGACGACGATGCCATCGGTCTGAGGGATCGAGCGATCCTCGAGCTTCTCTACGGATCGGGCTTAAGGGTTGCGGAACTATGTGGTTTGGACGTGGGGGACCTAGAGTTGGGGCAGGCGGCGTTGCGGGTCATGGGAAAGGGTCGCAAGGAGCGCAGGCTCCCCATGACCGGACCCGCTGAGGAGGCGCTTCGCAACTACCTTGCGGGGGCAAGGAGCGCCTTGCTCGGGCTGGCCACCGGGGGAGTGGCCGCCGAGGACGCCGTCTTCCTCAACTCGAGGGGCCACCGCATCGGCCCGCGCAGCGTG
Source organism: Actinomycetota bacterium (assembly GCA_034665685.1). Classification (GTDB taxonomy): domain Bacteria; phylum Actinomycetota; class CADDZG01; order CADDZG01; family WHSQ01; genus JAUJNU01. The sequence continues at coordinate 2,822 of JAXDJL010000075.1, forward strand.
CGCGCGATGCTCGCCAAATACCTGAAGGCAGAGGGCGTGGCACCCGTCGGACCGCACGCTCTGAGGCACTCTTTCGCGACGCATCTACTGGACGGCGGAGCGGACCTCCGTGTGGTGCAGGAACTTCTTGGGCATGAGAGTCTTTCAACAACACAGGTTTACACGCATGTCTCTACGGAACGGTTGAGAGCGGTATATGACAGAAGCCACCCCCGCGCCTAGGGCCAATGATGACCGGAACCTGGACGCCACCTCAGACACCGTCGCCGAAGCGTGGACGGAATACAAGATGAACGCCTCCGCGACCGCTCGCGACTCGCTCATCCTCAACTACTCGCCGCTCGTCAAGTACGTGGCCGGCAGGGTAGCGGTGGGGCTCCCGGCGAACATCGACCAGGCGGACCTCGTCTCCTACGGGATCTTCGGGCTCATCGATGCCAGCGACAAGTACGAGCCCTCCAGAGGGATCAAGTTCGAGACCTACGCGATCAGCCGCATCAGGGGAGCGATCATCGACGAGCTCCGGGCGATCGACTGGGTACCTCGCTCGGTTCGCTCCAAGGCGAGGGCGGTCGAGAAGGCCTACTCGGCGCTCGAGAACAGGCTGAAGCGGCCGCCGTCCGACGGCGAGATCGCCGAGGAGATGGACATCTCCATCGAGGAGCTCAACAACATCTACACGCAGCTCTCCACGGTCTCGCTGATCGCTCTCGACGAACTGATGACGGTGGACGGGGAGAAGGGCGACAAGCTCTCACTCGTCGACACGCTCGAGGACACGAAGACCGTCGGCCCGATGGAGGCGTTCGAGTCCGAGGAGATGAAAGACATCCTCGCCGACGCGATCAACCGGTTGCCGGAGCGAGAGAAGATCGTCGTCACCCTCTACTACTACGAAGGCCTGACGCTGGCGCAGATCGGCGAGGTCCTAGGAGTGACCGAGTCCCGCATCTGTCAGATGCACACGAAAGCGGTCCTCGGCCTCAAGGGAAAGATCACCGAGGTCACCAGCATCGACTGACCTACGGCGGGGTCGCTCCCCAGGCGGAGAACCCCTGATCCACCGGTCGGTTATCCTGACCCCGCAGCACAAATTCACACGCTCGTCATCCGAGTGAGCCTTATCGCTCGGACTTCGGTCCCCGTCCTACGCGGAAGGGGTCGACGTGCGGAGGTAGCCCGGCTCAGGCCGGCATAACCGAGGGAGGTTCGTTCATGCCTGTCGTAACCACGCGGCAGCTACTCGAGGCCGGGGTTCACTTCGGCCATCAAACCCGTCGTTGGAACCCGAAGATGAAACGTTTCATCTTCACGGAGCGCAACGGCATCTACATCCTCGATCTGCAGCAGACGGTGCACGGGATCGAGGAGGCGTACAAGTTCGTGCGCGACCTCGTTGCGGGAGGGGGCACCATCCTCTTCGTTGCGACCAAGAAGCAGGTCCAGGACGCGGTGCAAGAGCAAGCGGACCGCTCCGGCATGCCGTTCGTGAACTTCCGCTGGCTGGGCGGGATGCTCACTAACTTCCGCACCATGCACGAGCGGATCAAGCGCATGCGCGAGCTGGAAGAGATGGTGTCTACCGGCTCCATGGAGGCGCTTCCCAAGAAAGAGGCCCTCAAGCTCCAGCGCCAGTACGAGAAGCTCGCTCGAAACCTCGGGGGTCTGCGCAACGTCGACAAGGCACCCGACGCCATCTTCGTGCTCGACACGAAGAAGGAAGAGATCGCGGTGCGCGAGGCGAAGAAGCTCGGCATCCCCATCGTTGCGGTGCTGGACACGAACAGCGATCCCGACGACGCGGATTACGGCATCCCCGGCAACGATGATGCGATCCGCTCCGGTGCCCTACTGACCCGGATCATCGCGGACGCGGTGATCGAGGGCCGCTCGATGCGTCCGCACGAGGAAATGCCCGATGGATCCCCTGCGGGGGCGTCGAAGCCGGACGTTCTGCCCGGGGCCGCCGCGGAACCAAAGGCGGAATGGGAACTGCAGCTCGAGGCTGAAGAGGCCGCCGAGAAAGGGGACCAGCGCGTGCTGGACTCCACCAAGCCGGTTCCCGATCCCGCGGCCGGTGAGCCGGGGACGTCGACCGCGCCCGATCCGGCCCCCGAGCCGGTGAAGGACGAACCGGGAGACAAGTCCCATCCGGCGCCCAAGTCGGCCGGCGTCTAGCGATAGAAGAGATCGAAAGGTAAAGACATGGCAGAGATAAGCGCGAAAGACGTGAAGGCGCTGCGAGATGCAACCGGCGCCGGGATGATGGATTGCAAGAAGGCGCTGGCCGAGACCGGCGGCGACCTGGAGGCTGCGAAGCGACTCCTGCGCGAGAAGGGGTTGGCCGACGCCGCCAAGCGGACGGGCCGCACCGCGAGTGAAGGCATCGTCTACGCATACCTACACAAGCCACAGCCGGATTACCCGGCGAAGCTCGGCGTTCTGCTCGAGCTCAATTGCGAGACGGACTTCGTCGCCAAGACCGAGGCTTTCGAGCGGCTCGCCAAGGACATCTCCATGCACATCTCGTTCGCCGACCCATCGTGGACGACGCGCGAAGAGGTTCCCCAGGACCTGATCGACGAGGAAAAGGCGATCTACGCGAAGCAGGCGAAGGACTCGGGCAAGCCCGAGCAGGTGATCGAGAAGATCGTGGGCGGAAAGCTCGAGGGCTTCTACAAGGAGCGGGTCCTGCTCGACCAGGAGTGGATCCAGGACAAGAGCAAGTCGATCAAGGACCTGATCGACGAGGCGCGTTCCTCCATGGGCGAGAACGTCTCGATCGGCCGGTTTTCTCGGATCCGTGTGGGCGAAGGCTCGTAACCAGATATGTCCGGCAACGGCGCGGGACCGAAGTTCAAGAGGGTCGTACTAAAGCTCTCGGGTGAAGCCTTCGCGGACCCGCAGCACGGGTTCGGGATCGATCCTCGGATCGTCGCGTCGATAGCGCGCCAGATCGCGGAGTCGAGGGAGCTCGGTACCGAGCTCGCTCTCGTCATCGGCGGCGGGAACATCATCCGCGGCCTCTCGGCCTCGGCGCACGGAACCGATCGGACCACGGCCGACTACATGGGGATGCTCTCCACGGTCATCAACGCGCTGGCGATGCAGGACGCGCTCGAGAAGGAGGGCGTGCAGACTCGGGTCCAGACGGCCATCTGGATGCAGGAGCTGGCCGAGCCGTACATCAGGCGACGCGCCATCCGGCACCTCGAGAAGGGTCGCGTCGTGATCTTCGCCGGGGGCACCGGCAATCCTTACTTCTCTACCGACACGACGGCGGCCTTGCGGGCTCTCGAGATCGGGGCCGACGCCATCCTCAAGGGGACCAGGGTCGACGGCGTCTACGACTCCGACCCGCTCGTCAATCCAGAAGCGCGCATGTACACGTCGCTTCCCTATATCGACGTTCTGAAGCAGGGTCTCAAGGTGATGGATTCCACCGCCATCAGCCTCTGCATGGACAATCAGCTTCCGATCGTCGTCTTCAATCTGAGGGCGGGCAACATTCTGCGTATCCTTTCCGGCGAGAACGTTGGCACCCTCGTCCACGCGGGCGAGACCGACTGAAGGAGAGCCGGTGACGGCCGAGGACAAGCAATCCGTTCTACGTGAAGCCGAACAGAAGATGAAGCGGGCCGTTGAGGTGAACCGCGATGAGCTCGCGTCCATCCGCACAGGTCGCGCCAGCCCCACCTCGCTCAACCGGATCACGGTCGACTATTACGGGACACAGACGCCGCTGAACCAGATCGCGAACATCTCCGTCCCCGAGCCTCGCCTGATGGTCATCGCCCCCTACGACCCCAACTCGATCACGGGGATCGAGAAAGCCATCCTGGCGTCGGACCTGGGCATCACCCCGAACAACGACGGGAACGTGATCCGCCTTGCTTTCCCGGAGCTCACTGAGGAGCGGCGCATAGAGCTCACCAAGGTCGCGCACGTGAGGGCGGAAGAAGGTCGCGTTGCGGTCCGGGGTGTTCGCCGTCATGCGAAGCAAGAGCTCGAGAAGATGAAGAAGGAAAGCGTCCTGTCGGAGGACGAGGAGCGGGGAGCCGAGGGCGACCTTCAGAAGCTGACAGACAAGTACGTGGCCGAGGTCGACGGTCACCTCAAACACAAGGAAGCGGAACTCTCCGAGGTTTAGGGCGGGGCACAAGGGGGCTGCGTGACGCAAAGCAGGCGTGAGGGGGGTTCGGAGAACCCCGCCCCCAGCGCGCCGCTAACTCCGGTCGTCACCGGTGGGCGGTCACTCGCACAGGCGGTCATCACCGCTCTAGTGCTACTCGGCTTGATCATCATCTTCAATCTGCTGGGCGAGGACGCGTTCTTCTTCCTGGCAGTCGTTGTCGTGTCGATCGCGCTGTTCGAGCTCTTCGACATGCTGCGGCAGACCGGGCACAGCTCGAGTCTCGAGTTCGGCGTGGTGTGCGGCATCGCTCTGATGTCCGTGGCGTACTGGACTTCACGGGAAGTCACCGCTGTGCTGTTGTTGCTCGTATTGGCGGTCACCACGTATGGGTCCTTCATCCTCGCGAGGCGTCCGGCGCGCGGCATGGCCGCCGCGAGGGACGTGGCGTGGACGGTCCTCGGAGTGCTGTGGATCGCCGGTGGGGGAGCTGCCGCCGTGGCCATGCTGAGGCTCAGTGCCAGCGGGACCTTGTTGCTCACCGCCTACGTCCTCATCACCGCGCTGGACGACATCGGTGGTTACTTCGCGGGGACGCGGTTCGGCAAGCACAAGCTCGCTCCCTCGATCTCTCCCGCGAAGTCGTGGGAAGGGTGGGCCGGCGGCATGGCCGCCAGTTTGTTGGGCGGAGGCCTCTTTGCTTTTCTGCTGGACGATCTGTCTCTTGTCGAGGGACTGGGACTGGCGCTCATCTCGTCTCTCCTTGCCCCGGTGGGAGACCTCAGCGAGTCCCTTGTGAAACGCGAGTTGGGCGTGAAGGACTCGGGGCGTCTTCTTCCCGGACACGGGGGTTTGCTCGACCGCCTGGACGCCATCGTTTTCTGTGCACCCGCGGCTTATCTGTTCCTTCGTTTCGTAGTTTTCTAGCTCCACATGACGAAGCCGATCAAGCGGGTACTCCTCGTTCTCGCGTTGTTCTTGGTGATCGAGTACCTCGTGCTTCCTCAGATAGGCGGTCTGAGAAATTCGCTCTCCCTTCTCGACCGAGTGAACGTTGGCTTCGTTGCGTTGGGAGCGGTGCTCGAGCTGCTCGCACTGATCTCGTACGCCAAGCTCACCCAGGCGGTGCTGCCGCCGGACTCTCGTCTCGGCCTGTGGTCCGTCTTCCGCATCGATCTTTCGACGCTGGCTGTCAGTCATGTCCTGCCGGGCGGTGCTGCGGCCGGTACGGGCCTCGGCTACAGGCTCCTGGTGAGTGCCGGGGTGCGGGGGCCGGACGCAGGGTTCGCTCTCGCGACGCAAGGCATCGGATCCGCCGTCGTGCTCAACGTTCTCTTATGGCTCGGGCTCGTCGTTTCCATTCCCCTGCGCGGGTTCGATCCTCTTTACGGCACTGCCGCGATCGTGGGTGTGATCGTGATCGGCGGATTCTCGACGGCGGTCTTGTTGCTCATGCGCGGCGAGGAGAGAGCGGCCGACCTCTTATGCAGGATCGCAACGCGACTCCCACTGCTGGACGGCCCGACGGTGAGAGACATCGTCCACCGACTCGCCGCGCGCCTTAGAGATCTGGCGGCGGACAGGGGGCTCGTCGCGAGGGCGATCTTCTGGGCTACGGCGAACTGGGTGTTGGATGCCGCCTCTCTCTGGGTCTTCGTATGGGCGTTCGGGTTCCGCGTCGGTGTCGATGGGTTGATCGTTGCCTACGGGCTCGCGTACGTTCTGGCCGCGATCCCCATCACGCCCGGGGGGCTCGGAGTTGTCGAGGCCGTGTTGACATCGTCCTTGGTCGGGTTCGGTGCTCCGCGCGCGGTGGCGATCCTGGGCGTGATCTCGTACCGGCTACTCAACTTCTGGTTGCCGATCCCACTTGGGGGCCTT
>JAXDJL010000076.1:0-5090 GCA_034665685.1 Actinomycetota bacterium
GCGTTGGGGACTCCGATCGCGATCCGCCGGTTCCGCAAGCTTGGGTGGGGTCAGCTGATCCGGGAAGAGGGGCCCAAGGCCCACTACGAGAAGCGCGGTACCCCCACCATGGGCGGGCTCGTCATCCTGTTGGGGTGCGTGCTCGGTTATCTCGGCGCGCACTTTGGACGAGCGGAGTTCACGGACAGCGGCCTGCTCGCTCTGGGCACGATCCTTGCCTTGGGGGTTCTCGGCTTCCTGGACGACTTCATCAAGATCTACAAGTCGCGTTCGCTCGGCCTCCAAAGCCGAGCCAAGTTCCTCGGCCAACTCCTCATCGCGCTCGTCTTCGGCGTGCTGGCCGTGAAGGTCGTGGGGATCGGGACGGACATCTCCTTCTTCCGTTCCACCGCTATTGACATCGGCGCGTTCTTCTACCTCTGGGTTTTCCTGATGGTGGCGGCCTCCTCAAACGGCGTGAACCTGACCGACGGGCTCGACGGGCTCGCGGTCGGCTCCGCGGCGCCGGTCATGGGAGCGTTCGTCGTGGTGGCCTTCTGGCAGTTCCGTCATGAGGCCTTCTACGAGTGGGCGTCCACCGGTTCCGACCCGTTCGACCTCGCCATCTTGGCCGCCGCCTTATTCGGCGCGTGTACCGGATTCCTCTGGTGGAACACCGCCCCCGCCAAGATCTTCATGGGCGATACCGGTTCGCTGATGCTCGGCGGCGCGATGGCCGTCTTCGCCATCCTGCTCAACACGCAGTTGCTCCTGGTCGTGCTCGGCGGCTTGTACGTGGTGGAGACGCTCTCCGTCATCGCGCAGGTGGTCTTCTTCAAACGCACCGGGAGACGGATCCTCTTGATGGCTCCGATCCATCATCACTTCGAGTTGGCCGGTTGGGCAGAGTTCACCGTCATCGTTCGGTTCTGGGTTCTGTCGGGCCTGTCGGTTGCGTTCGGCATCGGCCTCTTCTACGCCGACTTCCTCGCCAAGGGCATATTCCGATGACGGATCCCTTCGCCGGCGCGCGCGTACTCATCGTCGGGCTGGGCGTCAGCGGCTACTCGGCGGCCCGCCGTCTCGCGGGACTGGACGCGAAGGTACGCGTGACCGAGCAAGGCTCCGGCGAGATCATCGAGGAGCGCGCCGAGGCCTTGAGGAACCGCGGGATCGAGGTGGAGACCGGAGGGCACGATCTCCATGCCGCCTTCGCAGACATCGCGGTGATCAGTCCGGGCATCCCTTTGGACGTGCCCATCGTCGAGCACTTGCGACAACAAGGCGTGCCCATATGGAGCGAGATCGAGTTGGGCTACCGGCTCACCCGCGGCAGCGACTTCCTTGCCGTCACGGGAACGAACGGCAAGACAACCACGACCGGCCTATTGGCCGAGATGCTCGTCCAAGGAGGGATCCGCGCCGTCGCCGCGGGGAACATCGGTGCGCCTCTTGTCGACGCGGTCTTCGAGGCGCCGGAGGACAGTGCCATCGTGGTCGAGGTCTCCAGCTTCCAGCTCGCGACGATCGAGCAGTTCCGTCCGCGCGTTGCGGTCCTCCTCAACATCGACGAAGACCACACCGACTGGCACGGTTCGATAGCGGCTTACGCGGCGGCCAAGGAGCGGCTCACGCTCAATCAGACTCCGGACGACGCGCTCGTCTTCAACTTCGAGGACGAACGATGCCGTGCTATCGCCACTCGCGCGTCCGCACGCCCCGTCCCGTTCTCCCGAGAGCACGCTCCGACTAGCGGGATCGGCGTCGAGGGGGGTGACGTGGTGTGGCGCGGAGAGCCGATCTATCCCGTCGCCGATATCCCTCTCGCCGGGTCCCCGGGCCTCGACGACGCGCTGGCTGCGTCTGCGGCGGCGCTTGAGTACGGGGTAGACGTCCCATCGATCGTGCGCGCGCTCAAGGGATTCAGGGCGCCTCCGCACCGCATGGAACTGGTTGCCGAAGCGGGTGGGGTCAGGTACATCGACGACTCCAAGGCCACGAATCCTCACGCGACGCTCGCCGCGGTGCGCGGCCTGAAAGACGTCGTGCTCATCGCGGGCGGGCGCAGCAAGGGAATAGATCTGAAGCGCCTCGGCGAGACGGTGCCGCCGGTCGTCGGGGTCGTGGCGATGGGAGAAGCGGCTGCTGAGGTCCAGAGCGTCTTCGCCGGGGCCGTTCCCGTGGTCGCCGCGCCGGATATGACAGAGGCGGTGCGGCTCGCGCACGGGATGTCCGTTAGCGGAGGATCCGTCTTACTTTCGCCCGGGTGTGCGAGCCTGGATATGTACGAAAGCTACGCGGCGCGCGGCGAGGCGTTCGACCGCGCCGTCCGCGAGTTGCTGAAGACCCAAGGGAGAGACGATGGCGACACGTAACCCGGCGGTACGACGCGGCGCGGCTCGGAGCCGAACGCGCGCACGCGCCCACGCCCGCCCCGCGGCAGTTCATCTCGGTCATCCCGCCGTTCTGATCGGCATCACGACCTTGGCCCTCGTCCTACTCGGGCTCGTGATGATCCTCTCGGCCAGTTCCGTGACCTCCTTCGCGACCTACGGCTCGTCGTTCATGTTCTTCCAGAGGCAGTTGATCTGGGCGGCCATCGGGCTCCTCGGCTTCGCCTTCTTCGTGAAGCTCGACTATCACCGGCTGAAGGGATGGGGCTACGGCCTCTTCATCCTCTCGAGCTTGCTGATGCTGGCGGTGCTCATCCCGGGCGTCGGGATGCTCGCCGGAGGAAGCTCTCGATGGCTGCGGCTGGGGCCTCTGTCGTTCCAGCCCTCCGAGCTGGCGAAGCTCGCGTTGATCCTGTTCGCCGCCGACGTCTTCTCGAGGAAGAAGGAGAAGACGTTCGACGAGCTGCGTCACACGCTGATGCCCATGATCCCGGCCCTCGGGATCCTCACGTTCCTCGTGATGATGCAGCCCGATCTCGGGACGACGGTCCTGCTCGGGTCGATCGGCATGGGGATGCTGTTCGTGGCGGGCTCTCCGCTCCGCTACATCATTCCCATCGGTCTCTCGGGTGCGGGCATGGGAGTGATCGCTGCGCTCTCGTCGGACTACCGACGCGAGCGTGTCCTCGCGTTCATGGATCCCTGGAAGGACCCGCTCGACACGGGCTATCACACGATCCAATCGTTGATCGCTCTCGGCTCCGGCGGGTGGTTCGGCGTGGGCCTCGGTGCCAGCCGGCAGAAGTGGGCCTACGTCCCCAACGCGCACACCGACTTCATCTTCGCCATCCTCGGCGAGGAGATGGGCCTGTTCGGAACGGTCGTCGTGCTCGGGATGTTCGGGTTCCTCGCCTATCTCGGCATCAGGACCGCGCGCAAGGCGAAGGATCGATACGGCATGTTGATCGCTTCGGGGATCACCATCTGGATCGCGGTCCAGGCGCTCGTCAACATCGGCGCGGTAACCGGGTCCCTTCCGATCACCGGCGTTCCGCTTCCTCTGGTGTCGTTCGGAGGCACATCGCTCGTCATCTCCTTGATGGCGATGGGGATATTGATCAACATCGCACGCCAGGGACGGGAGCCGCGCGTTTCCTCCTCGAGACGAACGAAGAAGCACTCCAACTCCCGCTCGGGATGAAAGTAGTTATCGCCGGCGGGGGGACGGCAGGTCACGTCAACCCCGGGCTCGCTCTCGCGCGATCGCTCGAGGGTGACGAGGTGAGTTTCCTCGGCACCGATCGCGGCGCAGAGGCGCGCCTGGTTCCTCAGCGCGGCTACGACCTTCACCGCATCGAGGTGAGGGGCTTCGATCGCTCCCACCCACTGTCGATCTTCGCCACGGCGGCCAAGGCAGCCGGCGCGGTGCGGGCCGCTCGACGCAAGCTGCGCGCGATCCGGCCGGACGCGGTGGTGGGCATGGGCGGATACGTGAGTCTCCCCGCGTCCTTGGCGGCTCGTTCCATGGGCGTCCCCCTGGTCCTGCACGAACAGAACATCGTTTTCGGACTCGCCAACCGCGTGGCGAAGCCACTCGCGGGACACGTGGCGGTGTCATTCGAAGAGACGCTCGGCAGCGCGGGCAAACGCGGTGTCTATACCGGCAACCCCGTGCTCCCCGAGTTGACCGAAGTCGATCTCGGAGCGGCGCGGGCCGCGGGCCTCGAGCGGTGGGGGCTCGACGGAACGAAGAAGACGTTGCTCGTCTTTGGAGGAAGTCAGGGGGCCAAGTCGATCAACGAGGCCGCCGCGGGGCTCCCCTCGGTGTGGAGCGACAGAGAGGACATCCAGGTGCTGCACATCACCGGGCTCCAGGAGCACGATCGGATAAGCGGTCGGGTCGGCTCGGCGGGGGGGCGGCTCGTTTATCGGGTCATCGAGTACGCGGACCCCATGACGGAGGCCTACGCGGTGGCGGACCTGGCCCTCTGTCGGGGCGGCGCCACGACGGTGGCGGAGCTCGGCGTCGTCGGCCTCCCCTCGATCATCGTTCCCTACCCCTACCATCGGGATAAGCAGCAGGAGCGTCATGGCCGGGTGCTCGAGACGGCCGGAGCGGCGGTGGTGGTGATGGACGAGGAAGCGACGCCGGAGCGGATCGCCCGGCAAGCGGACGCGATCTTGGGAGACGACGCGCGCCGAACCGCGATGCGAACCGCCTCGAAGCAACTGGGGCGTCCGGATGCGGGGACTCGCCTCGCGGCGATCGTGCGAGAGGCGGCCCGGTGAAACTGGATCCGAAGCAGCGCGTGCACTTCGTAGGGATCGGCGGGGCGGGGATGTCGGCGATCGCGAAGGTGTTGATCGAACGCGGGTTCACCGTCTCGGGCTCGGACCTCAAGGGATCGCGCGCGTCGGCGATGTTGCAGGCAACCGGAGCGGCCGTGCACGTTGGTCACGACGCCGATCTCATTCCCGGCGCGGGTCTCGTGATCGTTTCGTCGGCGATCCCCGAAAACAATCCCGAGTACCGTGCCGCCGGCGAGCTGGGCATCCCGATCCTCTCGCGCGGAGAAGCGCTGGCTCTCCTGCTCGCGGAGCTGCGGGCGATCGTGGTGGCGGGAACGCACGGTAAGACGACGACCACGTCGATGATCGTGACGATCTTGAGAGCCAGCGGCATGGATCCCACGTATCTGGTCGGAGCCGGGCTCAATG